>NZ_JAFCTN010000026.1:0-92325 GCF_049896045.1 Pseudomonas sp. PWP3-1b2 | reverse complement strand
ACTACAACCGCCATCGGTACTACAATCCGGATATTGGTCGCTACCTGACGCCGGACCCGGTGAAGCTGGCGGGTGGGGTCAATGCGTACCAGTACGTTCCCAATCCTACCGGGTGGGTGGATCCACTGGGTTTGAACACCTGCCCAGGCGGCGATGGATGTAAACCAGAACGAAATGCTAAGAGCCCAACTAAGCTCGCACAAACGAACGATGGGGAGCCATCGCTGCCCGCTCCCGCGTCAAAGCAAGAAAACATCGTTAGGGTTAGGCATTACACAAGCAGGGCAGGCTCAAAAGGCATTGAAAAAGAAGGAGTAATATTGGCTCAAGACAACAACAGAGTTTATCTTGAGCCTGCAAAAAGCAAAGTACTGAGCCCAGCAGAAGCACGAGACAAATATCAAATCGACAAAAGCAAGGGCCGAGATTACATTGAAATGGATGTACCTGAGTCACGGCTCGAACTGGTAAAAAACCCTAGATATAACACCATGGAGCTAACCGTACGAGGGAACCTGAAATTAAATGACCCTAAATTTACGAGAAGAAAATAATGCTGAAGCAAAATGAAAAAATATTAATTCCCGGAGAAGAAGCTCTTGACGTCCTTAAGGAAATCGAATTCATATTGATATCCCTACACAAGATGGGCAGTTATTATGCGGAAAAACCCGGTGCTCTGGAGGAATACCGGAGAGTAACTACTGACTTCATTGATAACTGTGCTGTTACGCAACGTTTGGCAAAAGTCCGCAAAATAATTTCTCAGCACTTTGACGAGTCGCTCGGCGATGATGACATGGATGACATAGAAAGATATGTCTCCGATTTAAAAACCTGGAAACCCGACCAACCACTGAATCAAACAAACCAAAACACAGACCAAATCAATATTTCAAAAGGTACCATCCACCAGGTAACCTGTAAGCAAAATGAGCTGTTGGTAGTTTTCACCGATGAGCAAAATGTCATGTCATTAGTCACGTTTTACGACCCAAGCGAATTTAAAGGCATGAGTGCGCTGGGCGAAATATGTGAAATAGGAGAAGACAAAGCTTTCAACCTTCCGCCAACGGAACAACGCTCCCCGCAAACAAAGAAAAGTTACTTCTTTAAAGCAAGTGACAGCGGGAAAGTAATTTTTGAAGTTATCGCAAGTAGCTATCTCGTCGAACGCATATAATTCAAACGCATTAAGATAAGAATCCTTAATAAATACCGTGGATTATCAAATCACGAGAAAGCAAGCAAAAAATGGACCTCCTCCCACAACCCCGTCGGTCAGCGAACCCAGCGCCGGAATATCATCCGGGTACAGCATACTCAGCGCAATCGCGACCACTATCCCAGCAAACACAACACCCCACAGATTACGCCGTGGTTATTCCCCCGACAGCTGAAAATGCCAAATAACACTGGCGCGACCAGTTGAATAATCAAAGTTGGATTTGTTGGTTGTGTGTTTCGCTTTCAGGTCCACGCCACGACCAATAACCCCGCACCCAACACCAGACATAACGGCGAGTAGACCCAGGTATCCAGACGCGCAAAACGCGACCCGCAAACCTTCTTGAAAAAACCAACCAATTCCGAGTCGCCGATGGCCCTGGCAAACATCAACATGGCAATTGCACTGATGCCCCATTGCAACGCGCCGTGGGACACCGGCGAGAAATACAAGCCGGCACGCAAGCACACGAGTAACGCTATCGCCACCAGCCCCATCGCCACTAAAAAGGTGCCCAATGCCGAAGGTTTGAACGCGGGCTTTGGCCCCTTGGCGAATTCGCCGGGCAATTGCGGGATGGCGGCGAGGCTGCCGAGCTTGCCGCCGGCGGCCCAGTACAGGTGCACCATACTGATGCAGGTAAAGATGGCGACCATCCAGCGTGCGACGAAAAAGCTCATGGCAGGCTCTCCCTGAAATGTGCGAATGAGGATAGTCGCCCTGAGATTTTTTGTAGGCATTTCGTCGGCGGCTGATGGTAAAGTGCCTCCCCATGAAAATCACCCGTGCCGATCGCTCGCTCATTGCCTGGATGCTTTATTGCTGCGTCCTGTTCAATGTGTTCGCGTGCAGTATTGGGCATGGGCAGATGCAGGGGATGCAGCTCAATGGCATCGGCGGTCAATTCTGTACCGTCGACCCGCGCACCCAGGCGCCCGCGTCGAAAGACACCTCCGATGAAAACCTGCCGACGCTGTCCAAGGCCTTCGGTTGCCCGCTGTGTTCCACCGGCGGCATGGGCCCGGCGCTCAGCTCCAGCCTGAATGTGGCCGTGCTGCCACAACCCCACGCGCCACCTCCGGCCGTGGTGCTTGCTGCTGACATTCCTGCCCGTTTCACCTGGCCCACGGCCAACCCGCGCGCGCCTCCTGCTTTCGCCTGATCCCTTCGCTGTCTGAGCTGCACTGGCCACCGTTCCCACGGGGGAATGCGCGCGGCCGTGCGTTGTTTTCAAGCTGAGTTTTTCAGGATTCAACCATGAAATATTTACCCCTATTGGCGGGCCTGTTCGGCTGCGTGCCTGTTGGTGCCTCTGCGATTGAGCTGGCCCCCACCACCATTGATGGCGAGCGAACTGCCGAACCCGGACTGACCCTGGACCAGTCCAGCGGCGTGGCGTCGCGGCTCGGGCTGAGCGTGCGGGAAACGCCGGCGTCAGTGGCCATCGCCAACCGTAACGATATCGAGCGCCATGGCGCCAAGACCTTCCGTGATGCGGCCAACACCCTGCCGGGCGTTAACGCGAGTGCACCGCCGGGGTTTGGCGGATTTGTGTCTTATCGCGGCTTTACCAGCAGTCAAATTACTCAGATGTTCAACGGCATCAACGTCGCCACGGGCCTGGCGCGCCCGGTGGATGCGTGGATCTATGACCGGGTCGAGCTGGTCGGCGGCCCCTCCTCCCTGATCAACGGCGCAGGCTCCGTGGGCGGCTCGCTGAACTACGTGACCAAACTGGCGACCCGCGAAGAACAAGCCGCCGAAGGCCAACTGACCTATGGCAGTTACGACACGGCGGGAATGGCCTTCGGCCTGAACCACGCGCTGACCGAACCGGGTGCCGATGTGCAGCACTACGCGCGTTTGGATGTGAGCCGCAACACCAATCACAGCTACATCGACCGCGATCAGCGCGATGCCTGGAGCGTGGCGTTTTCCTTGCTCAGCGACCTGACGCCAGACCTGTCCCACACCCTGGCGCTGGAATATCAGGATGAACATGAGGACAGCCCGTACTGGGGCACGCCAGTGCTCAACCCCAAGGCCGGCGAGTTGAAAATCGACACGCACAACCGTTTCAACAACTACAACGTCGCCGATGGCCGTTACGAACAGCGCACCCTCTGGGCGCGCTCGATCATCGATTTCCGGATCAACGACAGCACCACGTTGAAAAATACCCTTTACCACCTGGATAGCCAGCGCGATTACCGCAACCTGGAAACCTACCAGTACAACGCTGACAACAGCGCGTTGAACCGCTCCACTGCTTATCAGGTACGTCATCAGGGCGAACAGAGCGGCAATCAGTTCGAATTGCGCCATGACGACAGTGTGTTCGGTCTCTCGACAACCTGGTCAGGGGGCTTTGAATACAAGGTCAACAGCACCACCAACAACCCATTGAATGTGCCGGGCAAGAGCACGGTGGACCCAAACAACTACGACCCTGGGCACTTCTACGACATTCCCGGCACGAAGCCGGGCTTCGTCAAGGACAAGACCAACGCGGTCACCACTAAAGCGCTGTTCGTGGAAAACCGCTTGGGGCTGACCGACAAGCTCTCGCTGCTGACCGGTTTGCGCTACGACGCCATCGACCTGGATGTCACCAACCACCGCCAGGTGACGGCCACTAACCCACGCCACTTCAAACGCAGTTGGGAGCCGGTCACCGGGCGTGTGGGTCTGACTTACCAGTTCATTCCATCGGCCAATGTGTATGTGCAATACAGCACCGCCGCCGAGCAGCCCTCCACCACCACTCAAGTGTTTGACGTGTCCACGGGCAAGCAGTGGGAAGTGGGCAGCAAGTTCGACTACCTGGACGGTCGCGGCTCGGCCACCGTCGCCGCCTATAAAATTGAGCGCAAGGATTTCGCCGTCACCGACCCGCTGGCCCCTGACAACAGCATTCCGGTGGGCGCGCAGACGTCAAAAGGAATTGAATTGGCCAGCTCGTTGCGCATCACCCCAAGGCTGTTGGCCGAAGGCAATTTTGCGTGGGTAGACGCCGAGTACGACGACTTCAACGAAAAAATTGCCAGTGGTGCGGTGGTCTCGCGCAAAGGCAACACGCCGACCAACGTGCCCAAGCGCGTGGGCAACCTGTGGCTGACCTATGATTTTTCCGAAGACTGGCAAGGCGGTGTGGACGCGCGGTATGTGGCGCAAGTGTATGCGGATAATGCCAACACCCAGACGGTGCCAGCCTACACGTTGTTCGGAACGTTCCTGCGCTACAAGGTGGATTCGCACACCTCAGTGACCGGGCGAGTGCGTAACTTGACGAATGAGGTGTATGCGGAGTTTGCGCATGTGTCGCCGGCGTATTACCTGGGATCGCCGAGGACGTTTGAGGTGGCCGTTCAGACTAAATTCTGAAATGTAAAACACAGTCAATGTGGGAGCCGGGCTTGCCCGCGATAGCGGTGTGTCAGGCCAGTCATTTGCTGGCTGGCGTACCGCCATCGCAGGCAAGCCAGCTCCCACATTGAGTTCTGTATCCCATAGAGCGACAGGCTTTACTTGAGACTCGCCTCCACCTTCTGCGCCACATCATCCGTCAACCACGCTTTCCACACCTGCGGGTGTTCCTTGAGAAACACCTGCGCCACTTCACGGGGCGCGGTGTGGTTCTCGCTCATCGCGGCCAACGCTTTATTCAGCGGTTCGATGGGAAACTGCACTTTGGTGAAGAACTCGGCAATCTGCGGATGCTCCTTCTGGAACGGCGTCGACACACCAATGCTCAACTTGGACGCCAGCGAGCGCGTCGGCCTTGGGTTGGGGTTGTCTGCATCAGTCAGCGTCTTCCACGCATCGGCGTCAAACGGCGGTTCTTCCAGCTGAATCAATTTGTAACGCCCCATCAATGGCGTCGGCGACCAGTAGTAGAACAGCACCGGCTTGCCACGACGGATCGACGAGGCGATCTCGGCATCCAGCGCTGCACCCGAGCCACTGCGGAAATTCACGTAGCTGTCGTTGAGGCCATAAGCCTTGAGCTTCTGCGCGTTGACCACTTCCGAAGTCCAGCCGATCGGGCTGTTCAGAAAGCGCCCCTTACCGGGGGACTCCGGGTCCTTGAACACGTCTTTGTAGCGCGCCAGGTCCTGCACCGTCTTGAGGTCTAGCGCCAGAGGCTTGAGGCCTTTGGACGGGTCGCCCTTGACCACGTATTCCGGCACCCACCAGCCTTCAGTAGCGCCTTTGACCGTGTCGCCCAGGCCCACCACTTTGCCTTCGGCCTCGGCCTTGATCCACACCGGGCTGCGGCCCGCCCACTCTTCGCCGATCACCTGGATATCATTTTTCGCCAGTGCGGTTTCCAGGGTAATTGTGGTGCCGGGCAACGTGTCAGTAGGCAGGTCATAGCCTTTCTCGACAATAAACCGCAGCACCTCAGTGATCAGGCTGCCGCTTTCCCAATTCAAGTCGGCGAAATGCACCGGTGCCTGGGCCGCAGATACCGGCAACGAAGCCACCGACAGACTCAAGGTCGTCAGGGACGCCGCCAACAGGGATTTCAATCCTTTCATGCTCTTGCACCTCGCGTGTTCGCAGCCATAACGGAGGGCTTTGCTGCTTATGCGCGAAGCCTCTGAATAGTTAAGTCAACTCAACTGTAGTAGAGGTTCCGGGAGAGGACGCATGCACCGGTAGTTTATGAATTACTCGCTGGCCTTGAACGTCACCAATTCACCCTTGCGCCATTTGGCAGCCTTGCCGGTGACGGCCTTGAGGGTTTTGGTCAAACCTTCCTGCAACTGCTCGTTGGCAGCAAACACCAGCATCACGCTGTGGCCTTCCTTGAACACGATGCCCTGGCCTTCAGCCGAGGAAACAAAGGCGTAATCGCCCAAGCCATACACCGTCAACTTGATATCGCGAAACTTCAACTCGAACTTGCCGCCTTCACGGCTTGGCAACACCGCTGCACGGAAGTGGTCGCCTACCTTGAGTTCCAGGCGCTGTTTGTCGTCCACCACCAGTGCCGATTCGGTATCGATCTCGGCGATATAGATGCCCTCGGGCGTCTGTTCAGTGATGTAAACAAAACGGGATTGAAACTGCTTGACCAACTTTGCGCGCAAATCACCCAGCACGAATAACGCGTGCATATCCAGATTACTGACTGCCAAGGAAACGCCCCCACATCAAAAAAGGCACTGTCCGCCAAGCGCGGGCAGCACAAAAAACGGCCCGTAGGCACGATCACACACCTGCTTTAAAACTGAAGAAAAGCCCCTGCTGCGCCGTGAGACTAGTACAGGCGTGCACGATGGACCTTGCGAGAGGTCATCAGGCGTCACAGGAAATCACAGGTTCAACGGCACGAGAATACGTGCCGACCAGCTTCAGAGAATAGCCCAACTAAAAACGTAGTTTCCGACAGCTCACACATAACAAAATACCTGGCGTGGAACCAAGCATCGACTGCCGACGACAATACTAAAACAGCAACACGGGTTAAAACCACCCGAAACACAGCGCGGGACTCAATACGATCGATCGACAGGAGCTGACCATGCAACCACGCCAATACGCCGCTACGTCTTCCCGTACTCGTTCATCCCACCAAGACGAGCGTCAATACTACTGCCTGGATAGCGAGAGCGGGTACTCCAATTCTGTTCTTTACCAAGTTGTACCTGCCGGACGCAATTTCTTTCATATCCTGGAAGTGACCAGCGGCAGGATCAAAGGCTTTCGCAGCAACCACACTCAGGCCTGCGCGCTGGCCAAAGAGCTGGAGGCAAGCTTGTACGCTCTTCACGGCAGCATCGTTTCGTCACCTGGATGACTTTACCGCGCCGCCTTTGCCCAACAACTGCCATACTGGCCCGTCCATTGAAATTTGCCCCTTGCGGGTCAGGTTTCATCAGCGCAGGTAGCTTGATGCAGTTAACTTGAAGGGAAGGCGATACGTGACGGAATTTGATATTGGCGAATTTTTCATCCATGGCGATGCCAGGGAAATAGACGGTGAGTTTCAAGCGGTCATCATCATGCGTGCCAAACCACCGCTGAAAACCATCACCACGCACCAGGTCGAAAAAGATCGTTGGTTCAAAACTGTTGAAGCTGCCGCCGCCGCCGGTAGAGACGCCGCCAAGGCCCTGAAAACCGCCGTGGATTCAGGTGCACTCAATTCCTGACAATCCGATAGAACTCTGTCGCGCCCCAACCCTCACATGCACAACGACCTTCACTTTGCATGGAGAATGATTTATGGACGCGCCAATTCCTACGCTTGAAACCCTGTTTGAACAACTCGGCCTGGATTCAGCCCCCGAAGCTATCGACGCCTTTATCGTCGCGCACCCGTTGCCTGAAGACGTGAAATTGATCGACGCGCCGTTCTGGACGCCACAACAGGCGCAGTTTCTGAAGGAAGAACTGCGTGACGATGCCGAATGGGCGATCCCGGTGGACGAGCTGAATCAACGTTTGCATCAACCGCACTGACACCCCTCAATGCAGGCTGTCTGACTGCTCCAGCAGCATCAGCGATTGCCAGGCAGCCCTGCATTCTTGCGCCTCAGCGCGACTGGCGAACGCCGTGCCGCGCTGCTCACCATTGAGCAACACTACCCAGCACGCCTTTTGACCCACCGCACGCAAGGCTTCGGGAACGCCACTGCCAATCATCACGGCGACATCGACTTTGTTTTGCATGGTGCTTCTCCGCTGCATTAGTTAGCTTGCTAACAATGTTGGTCATGCTACGGTTTTCTGCCAGTTGGAAAAAGCTATCTGCGGTATAGCTGCATTGCATAAACAGCAATAATCCCTACTGTTTGGCCTTCGCGCTTTCCGGTTTATAGCCCAAACGCAACCCGCCCCAATGCCGTCCGTTGACCATGATGGGCACGGACAGGTCATGCATCAATTCACCCGTATCGCGGGTGTAGGTCTGCAACAAAACCGCTTGTTGATGGCTGCCGCAACGAACGCCGGTGCGGTCGTCGAACTTGCGCTTGGTGCGGTTCTGCACCGCGTCAACCTCGGCATCACCGGTGAGGGCATGGGAAAACGCCTTGTTGTGCGTCGGCACGTAACCCTGAGGCGTGCAGGCAATCGCGAACACCAGCCCTTCATGGCGCGGCAGCAGCGCCTCCTGAATCGCCGGCAACACCTGGTCGGTGTAGCCATCGAAACGCGTGTGGTATTTGCTCGGGCGGGTATTCGGGATCGGCGTGTAGCTGCGGTCAAACAGATGTTCCAGGCTGATACGGCGACTCACTACGTCGGCCTCGAACTGCTCGGCAATGCGGCTGGCGCCTTCGCGGGCCAGGTCGTAGATGCGCTGGTGATAGTCATCCAGCCCCACTTGCGCCAAGCGTTCGCTGATGGTCTCCGCCTGCCCTTCCATTTGTATGGCCGCCTCCGCAAGCTGGCGGGTTTGCTGGTCGCTCACCGACAAATCGCTGCGCATCTGCTCTACGGCATGGAACAGGCTGTCGAGTTGCGCGCGGTTGGTGTCGGAGCCCTGGGCAATCGCATTGACCTGCCCTTCTACGTCCGCCGCCAGGCTGGCGATGCTTTGCAGGTGTTCACCGGCATGTTCGACCTGCTCGACGCCGATGTGCAGGTCTGACGACAGCTGGCGAATCTGCTCCACGACCTGCGCAGTGCGTTGCTGGATATCCGCCACCATCACGCCCACTTCGTCGGTAGCCGTGGCCGTGCGCCCCGCCAAGCCGCGCACTTCGTCAGCAACCACGGCGAACCCGCGCCCGTGCTCACCGGCGCGCGCCGCTTCAATGGCCGCATTCAACGCCAGCAGGTTGGTCTGGCTTGCGATGGACTGGATCACCAGGGTGACACGCTGAATCTCTTCACTGCGCTGGCTCAACGCCTCGATCAACTCACGGCTGGCATTCGCGCGCTGGCTGAGCTGGTGCATGCGGGTGATCGACTGGGCCAGCACTTCACGCCCTTCGGTGCTGCGTTGATGGGCCTGGCTCGCGGCTCCCAAGGCTTGGCGGCTGAGTTGGGACGTGACCTGTTCGGTGCCGATCATCACCTCGGCGCTGCTGACAATCTGCTTGGCCGCGCTTAATTGCGACTGCAAGCGTGCCGCCAGTTGCTTGACCGAATAGGCCACGCCGGCCGCAGACAATGCGTTATGGCTGGTGGTGTAGGAAAGATCGCGGGTCAGCTCACCCATCGTATCAGCGGCTTCGCAGGGCACGCTGCGCGGCGTGCGCGCTTTAAGGGATGGCAGCCAGATCACCAGCAAGGCCAAGGGCAGGCACAGGTAGATCGGCAAGCCGGCAAACGCGAGGCCCAGCAGTACCAGCACCAGGGCGATGCTCTGCAAAAGCGGCGTCAACCAGCCGGGCAGCGCGCGCGCCACCGTTTGCGGTGGCACTGCTGCGCCCATCAGAGATCCGTCTCCAGCCATCGTTGTCACCCCGCTGCTTGTCGTTATTGTTTCTGCATTAGACGCCACTATTGGGCCATTATCTATGGGCCTTTGGTGGGGGGTTGCAGCAGATCAATAGACGTGGGGGTAACGGGGAGTGCTTTGGGGGGAGACCGATAGCACGGCCCCCCCGTTCACCGCATCAGGCTTGACGCTGGTGCTTGTCGATCTGCTCGTGGCGCTCTTGCGCTTCGATGCAGTACTTGGTGGTCGGGCTGATCAGCAGGCGCTTGAGGCCAATAGGCTCGCCGCTGTCATCACACCAGCCAAAGGAGTCTTCCTTGATGCGCTCCAGGGCACGCTCAAGCTGCGGCAGCATGCGCTGGTCGCGGTCGATGGCATTCACCAGCCAGGTGCGCTCTTCTTCAACGGAAGCGGCGTCAGCCGGGTCAGCCGGGGTGTCCAGGCTTTCGATGGCGATGCGGTTCTGCTCGATGCGCGCGTGGTGTTCCACTTTCATGTCTTGCAGCAACTTCTCGAAAAAAGCGTGCTGTTCGGCATTCATGTAGTCATCCGCCGGCATGGCCAGCAACTTTTCCTTTGTCATTGATTTCTCTATAAAAAATACGTGCATTAAGGCGAATAAGGGAGCGTTCCGGTCGACCTCTGCAGGTCTCGGAAAGGCGCCATCCATTCCAAGCGCCACCCGGCACTCAATTTACGAGGGGCGGCAGTCTAAGGCCGACTTGAGGGCGCAGCAACTGAAAAGACAGGCAATTTTTCCGAGATAACCCCCAAAAGCACCAGGACGGGCTCGGTGAATGGTTATCGGAGTGCGTTTATAGCAAGAAATTCAGTGGTATGGAGGTATATAGAAGACAAACGGTTAGAACTGTCGGATAAAGATTAAATGTGGGTTGGGGGCTTGCTCGCGAATGCGGTGTATCAGCCGCCAAATTCATCACTGACCCACCGCATTCGCGAGCAAGCCCGCTCCCACAGTTTTGACCGAGTAAGACTTCACCATCTTCATGCACTGGTGAGCTTCTCAGTGGGAGCTGGCTTGCCTGCGATGCAGACACCTCAGTCCATCAGGCACACCGAGTTGATGCCATCGCAGGCAAGCCAGCTCCCACACTGAGCAGCGCTTTTGATCCACACCACGCAGGCCGCCGTGCTTGCGCTCTTCAAAAAGTGACCCGCTGTAAGAGCGGACCCTATACCAGCCATCCTCAAAATAACGGGTTAAAGCCTCAACCCAAACCACACCTAGCGCTTCAGCTTGCGCTTATTCCGATACTGGTCAATCACCACCGCCACCACAATAATCAACCCCTTGATAATGTCCTGGATATACGCATCCACCCCAACAAAGGTAAACCCGCTGGCCATCACCCCAAGGATCAGCGCCCCAATCACAGTCCCGGTAATCCGCCCTACCCCGCCCGCCAGGCTGGTCCCGCCAATCACCGCCGCCGCAATCGCATCCAACTCATACGACATGCCCATCCCGGCCTGCCCGGTAGCAGCCCGTGCCGAAGCCACCACACCCGCCAACCCCGCCAGCAACCCGGCGATGCTGTAGACAATAATCAAATGGCGCTTGACGTTAATCCCCGACGTGCGCGCCGCCTGCATGTTGCCGCCAATGGCGTAGGTGTACTTGCCATACTTGGTGTACCGCAGGGCGATATGAAAGATCACCGCCACCACCAGAAAAATAATCACCGGCATCGCCCCATGGCCGATCGCCGTGTACGAATCCGACAGCATGCTCACCGGCTGGCCTTCGGTGTAATACCGCGCCAAGCCACGGGCCGAGACCATCATGCCCAGGGTCGCGATAAACGGCGGAATACCCGTCACCGCAATAATGCTGCCGTTGATCGCTCCCGCCAGCAGTCCCACGCCAAGCCCCATCGCCACCGGGATCCACACCGGCAAGTCAGTCAGGCTGGGAAACACTGCCCGGGAAAAGTCCGAGGTTTGCGCCAGGCTCGCGGCGATCATCGCCGACAGCGCCAGCACTGAGCCGGACGACAAGTCGATACCGGTAGTGATGATCACCTGGGTCACACCGATCGCCAGCAGGCCGATGATCGACACTTGCAGAATCATCAGCACCAAACGCTGAGAGTTCAGCAGGAAGCTCTGGTCGCGCACGATCCAGCCAAACAGTTCAAACACCAGGCCGATGCCGATCAGCACCAGAAAGATGCTCAGCTCGGTCGGCAAGCGGCGACGGTGCTTGACCGGTGCCGTGGCAGGCTTGTTGTCTGTAATTGCGTTCATAGCCGATCACCTTCTTATTCTGTATTCAGTGGACTGCGGTCATCCCGGAAGCCAGCTGCATGACTTTTTCCTGGGTCGCCTCGCTGCGATCCAGAGTGCCCATCAGGTCGCCTTCGTGCATCACCATCACCCGGTCACTCATGCCCAGCACTTCAGGCAGCTCCGAGGAAATCATGATCACCGCCATGCCTTCGCTGGCGAGGAAGGAGATCAAACGGTAAATCTCGGCCTTGGCGCCGACGTCGATGCCGCGTGTAGGCTCATCGAGAATCAGCAGGCGTGGGTTGGTCATCAACCAGCGCGCCAGCAAGGCCTTTTGCTGGTTGCCGCCGGACAGCGTGTCGATGCACTGTTCAAGGGATGGCGTTTTCACCCGCAGCTTCTTGCACATGTCTTCGCACAGCGCGCGCAGGGCTTTCTGCTGGATAAAACCGTTGCCCGAATAGTGCGGCAGCACGGCCATCTCCATGTTTTCCAGCACCGACAGGCACGGAAACAAACCGCTGAGCTTGCGGTCCTCGGTCAACAGCGCGAAGCCTTTCTCGATGGCCATGTGCGGGTCGGTGATACGCACCGGCTTGCCGTCGAGGGTTATTTGCCCGCCGCTGCTTGGGGTGATGCCAAAAATGGTTTCCGCCACGTTGGTACGGCCCGAGCCCATCAACCCGGCAATGCCGAGGATTTCACCGGCGTGCAGGTCGAACGACACGCCTTTGAACACACCGTCCAGGCGCAGGTCGCGCACCGTCATCAGCAGTTCACCCACCGGGTTTTCGCGCACCGGGAACAGCTGGCTCAGCTCGCGGCCGACCATCATCGAGATCAGGCTGTCGCTGTTCATGCTGTCGGCGCGTTGCAGGCCAATGTAGTGGCCGTCGCGGAACACCGCGACTTCGTCGGCGATGGCAAACACCTCGTTCATTTTATGGGTGATGTAGACGATGCCTTTGCCCTGGGATTTCAGGTCGGCAATGATCGAAAACAGGTGGGCCACTTCTTTATCGGTAATGGCCGACGTCGGCTCATCCATGATCAGAATGTCGGAGTCGTAGGACACCGCCTTGGCAATCTCGACCATCTGCCGTTCGGCGATGCTCAGGTTGCCCACCTGCTCCTCGGGGTCCAGGTTGATGCGCAAGCGGGCGAGCAGTTCGGCGGTGCAGCGGTGCATTTCGCGGTGGTTGACCATGTGCAGGCTGTTGAGCTGTTCACGGCCAATCCAGATGTTCTCGGCGATGCTCATGTGCGGCATCAGGTTGAGTTCCTGATGGATCATCGCAATCCCCGCCTTCTGCGCCGCCAGCGGTGTTTCAAACACGACGGGCTTGCCGCGCAGACGGATTTCCCCCGCGTCGGGCTGATAAATACCGGCGATGATTTTCATCAGCGTCGACTTGCCGGCACCGTTCTCGCCCATCAGCGCCAGCACCGAGCCCGGGCGCACCCGCAGTTGCACATCGGCCAGGGCCACGACGCCGGGAAAGCCTTTGCTGATATTGACGATTTCCAGCAGGTAGGGTTCTTCGAGCAGCGCAGGCTGGATACCGGGAGGCTGCGAGACAGTCGCTTGAGCGAGCATAAGGAGGTACTCCATCTGCAGGGCGACCGTGGCCGCCCTGCCGGCTTATTGTTGTTATGTCAGAGCTATTTGAAGTCTTTGACGTTGTCCGGGGTGATCAGCTTGAACGGAATGATCACGTTCTGCTCGACCGACTCGTGCCTGGCCATCTTGCGCGCAGCTTCCACCGAACCCACCGCCTGGCCATTGGCATCCTGGAACACCGAGACTGCCAACTCGCCCTTGGCGATTGCGTTCAAGCCGTCTGGCGTACCGTCGACACCGCCGATCAGTACACTGCCCGCCTTGGTGCCGGCCGCCTTCAGCGCCATGGCCGCACCAATGGCCATTTCGTCGTTGTTGGCGACCACCGCGTCGAACTCACGGCCTTGGGTCAGCCAGTCATTGACCAGGGTCATGCCCTTGTCACGCAACCAGATGCCGCTCTGTTCCTGCTCGATCTTGATGTTCGGGTACTTGGCCAGGACTTCCTTCACGCCTTTGGTGCGATTGGTAGTGGCGTTGTTTGCAAGGTCACCCAGCAGGATCACCACCTTGCCCTTGCCGCCCATTTTATCGGCCAGGTATTGCATCTGCAGGCGGCCCGCCTCCAGATCGTCGGAAACCACCGCGACTACATCTTTGGGCAAGTCTTTCTGGTCCGGACGGCGATTGACGAACACCAGCGGGATACCCGCGTCGGTGGCGGACTTGATGATGCGCGCCGTCGAGGCCGTGTCCACCGGGTTAACGATGATCGCGTCGACCTTCTGGCTGATAAAGTTTTCGACCTGGCTCAGTTGCTTCACCACGTCGGCGCGGGCGTCTTCGAACTGCAGCTGCACACCGTCGCCCTTGGGATAGGACTTGGCTTGTTTGTCCATGTCTTCGCGCAGGTAGGTCAGGAAGGTGTCATCGAACGCGGACATGCTCACGCCTACCTTGAGGTCGGCGGCAGTGGCAACGCCACTGGCCAGCAACAGTGACAGCGCCAGTGCGGTAAAACGGATCGGGGTCTTCATGAACGGTCTGTCTCCAATTTCTTGTTGGTTTTTTGGACGTGGCGTTTATCAGAACGGGGCTTGGGAAGACGGCAGTCGAACAACCGGTGCGCCTGGAATACAGCAGACCAGCGCGCCTTTGTTTTCGACGCACAGCACATTAAGGAAGGAGAAATAAAACGGCCGGGCGCGGGGCAGACCGCGTGGCGTATTGGCAGGGCGTAAAACTCGCAGTACAGCGTTAAAGATTTTCATCTGACGGTACCTGGTTGTTTTTGATCTTGTTTTTGTTGAGCCGTACGGATCGAGTCCGAACGTACTTTATGCAACCTGGAAATGACTTTATTGGAAAATTAATTCCATATCAACACTATTTGGAATTTTGTTCTATTTTTCTAAAAAAGCCCTACAGCACCGAGGTTTCAACCACCTGCTGGAGCTCGTGACTGAGGCGTGCAGCGTCCAATATACGGGTGGTTTCCAGCGCGTCATAGGCGTCGACCGGCAGCGGCCCCTGCCCTTGCACAGCCCTGTGCAACTGGTGATAAAACTGCGTCCAGCAGCCTTTTTCCGACGGCACCCGCTCGCGCTCCTCGCCTTGCTCAAACCAGCCCCAGCGCCGGTGTTCCTCGGCGCCCCAGTGTTCACCTTCGGTTTTCGGCGATTTGCCGGCCAACAACAATTCCTCCTGACCATCCAGGCCATCGACGGTGTAACACCCCAGCGTGCCACTGACTCTGAAACGCGGCGCCTGGCTGTTTTGCAGCGCACTGCCCCACAGGTGCGAGATCACACCGTTGGCGTGGGTCAGGGACACAAAGAAGCCGTGGTCGAGGGTCGGGTGCTGCGGGCTGAACTGGAGTTGAGCAAATACCCGGTCCACCGGGCCAAACAGTTGCATCGCCTGGTCCACCAGATGGCTGCCCAGGTCGCGCAGCCAACCGCCGCCACTGGGGTTGCCCACGGCTTGCGGGCTGTAGCGCTCCACGCGGGATTCAAAACGGGTGATGTCGCCCAGGGCGCCGGCGTCGATCAGCTTGCGCAAGGTCAGGAAATCCGAATCCCAGCGCCGGTTCTGATAAACGCTGAGCAACACGCCCTGGCGTTCGGCTGCGGTAATCAAGGCCTGGGCCTGTTCCGCGTTGCTCGCGAATGGTTTGTCGCTGACCACTGCCACGCCGTGTTCGATGGCTTCCAGCACCAGGGCCGGGCGACCTTTGAGGGTGGTGGAAATCACCAGGGCATCGACACCCGCCTCGACGATCTGGCCGATGGAGTCAAAGACCTTGAGCCCGGGGTGGTCGACCGCCAGTTGCTGGCGCCGCTCGGGTGAACGCGTGACCACACCAACAAAGGTTGCGCCTGGCAGGGTTGCTATCAGCGGTGCGTGAAAAAAGCGGCCACCGTGGCCGTAGCCAACCAATCCGATTCGCATGGGTCGATTCCTTTATTGACAGAGTTCACGGGTCACCCGCTCCAGCATCATCCGGTTGGACGCGTCCGGCCGGTCTTCCCAGGCAAACACCGAGACCGTGGCGATGCCGTCGAACTTGATCTCGCGCAGGGTGCCGAAAAACGCCTCCCAGTTCACTTCGCCCTGGCCGATGTCCAGGTGCTGGTGCACGGTGGCGGTCACGCCCGGCGGGTTGACGATATAGCGCAGGTTGGAGGATGCGCGGTGGTTGTAGGTGTCGGCGATGATCACGTGGCTGAGTTTGGAACTGGCGTACTTGAGCATCGCGGCGATGTCGCCTTTGCCATCGTCATAGAAGAAGGTGTGCGGCGCAGCGTAGAGGTAGTTGATCCAGTCGCGGTCGAGGCCGCGAATGATGTCCACCGACTCGTTGTTGCGCTCGCAGAAATCGTAGGGGTGCGCCTGGATATCCAGCTTGACGCCTTCGCGCTCGAACTCCGGCATCAGCTCGTCCATTGAGCGCATGAACTGGTTTTCGCACACCAGCGGGTTGTCGGACTGGCCGGTGAACTCGGTGTTGACCAGCTCGCAGTCCATTTCCACGGCGATCTGAATCGCGCGTTTCCAGTTGCGCACGGCGGCCACGCGCAGGTCTTCGTCGGCGGCGGCCCAGTGGTACATCGGCAACAGCGAAGACAATTGCACGCCAGCGTCGCTCAAGGCTTTGCGAAATTCCTTGATGCGCGCGCGGTCGACACGGGCGGCTTTGTAGAAGGGCAGGAAATCTTCGCGGGGGGACAGCTCAATGTGCTGGTAGCCAAGCTCGGCGGCCTTGTCGACCATTTGGCCGAGGGGCAGATGGCGGTACATGTAGGGGTCTAGTGCGATGCGCATACTCAGAGTCTCCCGGATTTTGCTTTATGTGGGAGCTGGCTCCCTCGCCACAAAAAACCAGCTCCCACATTTGATTGCATTCCAATTGTGGAAGAGGGGGTTAACCGTAAAAATGCGGCCGTGGTGGCAGGCCGACTTTTACGATCTGCTCGCTGTTCTGCGCTTCGATGCAGGCATCCGCCGCCACCGCTGCCGCATAACCATCCCACGCCGACGGCCCGCCGACCTGCCCGGCGCGTACGCTGTCGATAAACGCCTGCAATTCCACGTCGTACGCGCCGATAAAGCGGTCTTTCCAGTCCATCAGAATCGCATTCGACAGCTTCGCACCGCTGCGCATTTGCACCTGCGACGGTTCCGGCAGTTTGGCGATGCCGGTCTCCCCCACCACTTCGCACTGAATGTCATAGCCGTATTGGCAATTCACAAACACTTCCACGTCGATGCGCGTGCCTTTGGCGGTTTCCAGCAAAACGATCTGCGGGTCGCGCAGGTGGGCCAGGGCTTTGCTCGACTTGCGCGGGAACACCACCTGCACCGACACGTAGTCGTCGTTGAGCAGCCAGCGCAACACGTCCAGCTCGTGGATCAGGGTGTCGGTGATCGCCATGTCAGTCTTGTAGTTCTCGCCCACCGTTGGGTTGCGGTGCGCGCAGTGCAGCATCAACGGCTCGCCGATCTGGCCGCTGTCGATCACCGCTTTCAGGGCGCGATAACCTTCATCGTAGGGGCGCATGAAGCCGACTTGCACCAGGCGTTTGCCGTAGGCGACTTCGGCGTTAACAATATTGCGGCAGCCTTCGGCGGTCACGGCCAGGGGTTTTTCGCAGAACACCGGCTTGCCGGCGGCGATGGCAGCCAGCACGAACTCTTCGTGGCTCGGGCCCCAGGACGTCACGAGAATCGCCTCGACCTGCGGCGAATTGATCAGCGCATGGCCGTCGGCATACACCTCGGCACTCAGCTTCAGGTCAGCCACCACCTTGGCCGCTTGCTCAAGGTTGATGTCCGTCACCGCCACCACCTGGCTATTGAGCAAGGTCTGGCTGCAACGACGAATATGGTCACGGCCGATGGCGCCCGTACCGATCACTCCAAGCTTCAAAGACATAGGAAACTCCTTATTGTTGTTAGTACTGCCGGGCCTTGGCCAGGCGTTCATTGAGTTGTTTGGCCACCGCGTCAGTGCGCGCGCTGGTGGACACTTGCGCCACGCCTACCCGCCACCAAGACAGGTATTTGTGGATCATGGTTTTGGGCAGCACCTTGATATCGATCAGCGTCGACACCGTTTGCGTGCGCGCATCGGCCAGCGCCGCCTGCAACTGCTCCACGGTGTTGACCTTGTAGGTCTTGCAACCATAGGCCGCCGCGCTCATGGCAAAGTCCACCGGCACAAACCCACCGTCGAGCTTGCCGGTTTCAGGGTTACGGAAGCGGAACTCGGTGCCGAAGCTGTCCATGCCGTGTTCCATCTGCAAGTTGTTGATGCAGCCGAAGGTCATGTTGTCGAGCAGCACCACGTTGATCTTGCGACGCTCCTGGATCGAGGTGGCCAGCTCCGAGTGCAGCATCATGTAGGAGCCGTCGCCCACCAGCGCATAGACCTCGCGCTGCGGCTCGGCGAGCTTCACGCCCAGGGCCGCGTTGACCTCGTAACCCATGCACGAATAACCGTACTCGACGTGGTAGGTATTCACGCCCTTGCTGCGCCAGCTGCGTTGCAAATCACCCGGCAGGCTGCCGGCGGCGGCGACAATAATTGCGTCGTCGGCCAGGGTTTCGTTGAGCACGCCAAGCACGCGGCTTTGGGTCAGGCAAGAACCGGTCAGCTCGATAAATTCGCGCAGCACCGCCGGGTCCATGTGGTCGTTGATTTCCGGGACGAAGTTTTCGCTCTGGTAATCAGCCTGGTAAATACGGTCCACCTCGGCATCCAGCTGCGCCTTGGCATCGCGAGGCTGGTCAGCCCAGTCGGAGCGGTAGTCACCCAGCGCTTCAGCCAGGGCTTCGAGGCCCTCACGGGCGTCCGCCAGCAGCTGCACGCCGTCGAGTTTCAGTGCATCGCACGGGCTGATATTGAGGTTGAGGAACGTCACCTGCGGGTGTTTGAACAGTGACTTCGATGACGTGGTGAAATCGGTGTATCGAGTGCCGATGCCGATAATCAAGTCAGCTTCCGGCGCCAGCAGGTTCGCGGCGAGGCAACCGGTTTCGCCGATACCGCCAAGGTTCAGCGGGTGGCTGGACACCACCGCACTCTTGCCGGCCTGGGTTTCCGCGAACGGAATATCAAAACGTTCGGCAAACGCTTGCAACGCGGCATTCGCACCGGCGTATTTGACCCCGCCGCCGCAGATGATCAGCGGCTTGCGCTTGCCGCGAAAAGCCGCGAGCGCATCGCCAAGCATCGCTTCGGTGGGCAGGCGACGCTCGATACGGTGCACGCGCTTTTGCAGGAAGTAGTCAGGATAGTCCCAGGCTTCGGCCTGCACATCCTGGGGTAACGCGAGGGTCACCGCGCCGGTTTCGGCAGGGTCGGTAAGCACACGCATGGCGTGAATGGCGGCGGTCATCAACTGCTCGGGGCGGTTGATGCGGTCCCAGTATTTGCTCACCGAGCGAAACGCGTCATTGGTGCTGATGCTCAGGTCGTGGAACTGCTCGAT
Organism: Pseudomonas sp. PWP3-1b2; assembly: GCF_049896045.1. NCBI lineage: Bacteria > Pseudomonadati > Pseudomonadota > Gammaproteobacteria > Pseudomonadales > Pseudomonadaceae > Pseudomonas > Pseudomonas sp. PWP3-1b2. The sequence continues at coordinate 72,895 of NZ_JAFCTN010000026.1, read as the reverse complement.
CTGTTGCAACACCGGGTCCGGCTGGCGGCTGGCGTAGACATCGCCGGGCAACAGCAGCAGCGGGATACGGTTGGCCGTTGCGGTCGCGGCGGCGGTGAGCATGTTTGCCGCACCGGGGCCTACCGAGGACGAGCAGGCGTAGATTTTGCGGCGCAGGTGTTGTTTGGCGAAGCCGATGGCGGCGTGGGCCATGCCTTGCTCGTTGCGGCCTTGATGCACGATCAGGTCGCCGCTGTCCTGCTCCAGCGCCTGGCCCAGGCCCAGTACGTTGCCGTGGCCGAAAATCGTGAAAATCCCGGCGACGAACTTGCTCTGCACGCCATCGACTTCGATGTATTGGTTGTCCAGAAACTTCACCAGGGCCTGGGCCATGGTCAATCGTGTTGTGGTCATCACGTGCACCCTGTGTAAATGCAATTCCATTGATCAGCAGAGATCCAATGTGGGAGCTGGCTTGCCTGCGATGGCGGCGTGGCAGGCACCTTATTTGCTACTGACAGACCGCTATCGCAGGCAAGCCAGCTCCCACAGGTTTGATCGGCGTCAGGTTCGGGAATTTCGCAAGTGAGTGATGCTTGCCCCCAACGCCTGCTGGATATCCGCAAGCTCATGCACACTTTCAGCGAACGGCTCAAACGACAGGTACCCGCTGTATCCGGTACTCAGCAAGGTGTCGATCTGCGCCGCATTGCCGAGGATATCGCCCTCGCCCACGAGCACGCGGTGGCCGTCGCGGATCGAATTGAGCGGCGCTTCGGCATCTTCCACGCCGGAGATATGCACCAGCCCAGTCAGTTCGGGGAAGAACTCATGCTCGCTGGCCAGGTGGTGGTGGAAGGTGTCGTGCACCAGGCGGAACACATCAAGGCCGCCGATGGAGTGGATCGCGTCCACCGCCACGCGTTTGCGGCGCAGGGCGCACTCTTCAAAGCCCAGTGGCTCGATGAAACCAAGAATGCCGTACTCACGCAGGATCGGCGCCAGCTCGCTCAACGCGGTACGCAGGCCGGCGGCACGCTGGGCTTCAGTGCGGGTGTCGCCACGCTCATTGAGCGGGCACATCACCAACCCCTGGGCACCACATTCACGGGCATAGGTCGCCAGCTTGATCGCCTGGGCGCGACGCTCGTCGTTCCATACATCAAAGGGGTACAGCGCGTTGATCGACAGCACCGTAATGCCCTGCACCGCACACAACTCACGGACGCGGCTGGCGGGGGTGCCAAATTCGATTTCGTGGCCCTTGAGGTCGTTGCGGATCTCGATGGCATCGCATTTCAGTGCCGCCGCCAACTGGATAAAATCCGGCAGGGAAAGGTTAGGCGCGACCATGCGGTTAAGGGCAAAACGTAGAGGCGATTTCATTGTTGTTGTTCTCCGTCAAAACCGATTAGAGGTCCAGCAGCCAGCTGTGCTGCGGGTCGTTATGGAAATGCCAGGCGCGCTTGGGCCCGGCCATCACGTTCAGGTAATAAGACTCGTAGCCATACGGCACGCTGACCGGATGGTAACCCTTGGGCACGACGACGAGGTCGCTGTTTTCCACGGCCATGGCCTGGTCAATGCTGCGGTCGTCGGTGTAGACGCGCTGAAACACGTAGCCCTGGGGCGGGTTGATCTGGTGGTAGTAGGTTTCTTCGAGAAAGCTCTGGTGCGGAAAATCATCGGTGTCGTGCTTGTGCGGCGGGTAGCTCGAGGAGTGCCCGGAGGGCGTGCGCACTTCCACCACCAGCAGCGAATGGGCAGGCTCGCTGTCGGGCAGGATGTCGCACACGTAACGGGTGTTGGCGCCTTTACCACGCACACTGCGCTTGCACTGTTCCGGGCGAATCAGACGGGGTTCGTAGCCAGGCGCACCGGGCGCGGCGCAGACGGCAATCTGCACGTCGCTCAACGCGGTGACCTGGGCGTCGGTGCCCGGCGGCAGGTAGGCGGCGAACGGGGATTTGTCGTCAAACACCGACTGGCGATCGCCGAGGTTCTGCCAGTTGAAGCCCTCGCCTTCGATGTTCACGCGACCGCTGAGCAGCACCAGGCACAGCTCCTGATCGCCGGGGGTGACCGGCAGGGTTTCGCCCAGGCTCAGGCGGTAGGCGGCAAAGCCCACGTACTCCAGGCGTCCGTCTTCGAGGGCGACCATGGTTTGCCCACGTTTGTTGCTTTTGACCAACAAGCTCATCACTCAAGTCCTCTCGTTGAGAAGCGCGCGCAAGGTGTCATAGCCTTTTTTCGCATAGATATAGCTGGGCGCCACTGCCGGGTCCTGCTCGGCCTCCACCACCAGCCAGCCTTCATAACGGGCGGCGAGCAGCACATCGAGCAATTCGGCAAAGTTGATATCGCCGTCGCCGGGCACGGTGAAGGTGCCGTTGACGATGCAGTCGGGGAAGCTCCACATCTGGTTGCGCGCCAGTTGCACCACCGGTTTGCGCACGTCCTTGAAGTGCACGTGGCAGACGCGGTCGATGTGTTTGCGCAGCACCTCAAGGGGTTCGCCACCGCCCATGTAGCAGTGGCCCGAATCGAACAGCAGGCCGACTTCCGGGCCGGTGCGGCTCATCAGTTGGTCGATGTCTTCCGGGGATTCGACGTAGGCGCCCATATGGTGGTGGTAGGCCAGGCGCACGCCCTGGGAGAGGGTGAAACGCGCGAGTTCGGTGAGTTTATCGGCGTAGTCCTGCCAGGCCTGTTCGCTGTGAAAGCGCGGGCGTTCGATCAGGCGGACTTTGGAGCCCTGGATGGAATCGGCGACTTCGCCGTACACCAGCACCTTGGCGCCATTGTGTTTGAGCAGCTCGACATGGCCGGCGATGGCTTCGATTTCTTGCGCCACCGAACAGCGGGCCAGGCGGCTGGAGTACCAGCCGGAGACCAGCGCCAGGTCGTAGGGGCGCAGCACGTCGCCGACACCTTTGGCGTCTTTGGGGAATTTGCCGTTGAGCTCGAAGCCTTCGTAGCCGATGTCCTTGCCTTCGCTCAGGGCGGTGCTCAGGGGCGTTTCACCGCCCAGGGCCGGCAGGTCGTCGTTGCTCCAGGAGATCGGGTTGATGCCAATTCGGATTGCGGGCATGGCTGCACCTATTGTTATTGTTCAGATAGCACTGAGTTCTGCTTTATGTGGGAGCGGGCTTGCTCGCGAATGCGGTGTGTCAGGCAACACTTCTGTAACTGAACCACCGCATTCGCGAGCAAGCCCGCTCCCACATTCGATTGCATTCCACATTCAAGAAGCGGGTTTAGGTTCGGGAACTTCGCCAGGCATTGATCAGTTGCTCGAACGTCGCCTGCACTTGCTGAATCAACACCTCATCATCAATCTCCCCCGCCATCCACAAACGGCTCGGTTCCTGGAAGATCGTGCGGCCGACGGCAAAGCCGCGGCATGTGCTGCTCTGGCTGGCTTGCCTGAAGCCGTCGGCGAGGCATTCGGCCGAGGCGTTCAGGCCCAGCAGCACCACGCCACGGCAGTACGGGTCGCGCTCCTGAATCAGTTCGTCGAGCTTTTTCCAGTCCTCGGCCGACTGCGCCTCGATCTTCCACCACGCCGGGTAGATACCCAGGTTGTACAGGCGCTTGAGGCTGCGATAGAGCACATCCGGGTAAGTGGATGGGTGATCCTTGGGCGGGATGACTTCGAGCAGCAATTCATGGCCGCTGACCAGTGACGCTTCATACACCGCCTTGAGTTGCGCTTCCTGTTCCAGGCGCAGCATCGGTTCGTCGTCCGGGTGGTATTGCACCAGGCACTTGATGATCTGCTCTTGAGGCCAGGCGATCAGGTTGCTGCCAATCGAGCGACCGTGTTCAAACGCCAGCGGGCGCGAGTTCTGCACTTCCACCGGGCGCGCGATCCACCAGCCACGACCGCTGGCGGCGTTAAGCGCGTCCTGGCCGAAGCGTTGGTCGGCCAGCAGGCCCACGTCGGCTTCGACGCCCTGCTCGGCCAGCTTCGTTTCCACACGTTCGATGGCCTGGATAAACAGCTGCTTGATGTCGCTGATGCGGGTCGGGTCCTGGCCGCCTTTTTGCGCCAGGTCCACCAACTGCCACCGGTGATCGAACGCAAACACAAACAGCTGCTTCCAGGATTTGCGCGGCACCGTGACGCGGTGCAGGCGTTGCAGGGTCACGTCCTGGTCAGGCCGGGTAATCGGCACCGGGCTGTTGAACAGGTAATCCAGTTCGGCCGGGGTCGGCATGGCCGGGGCGCAGGCGTGACGGGAAACAACGAGGCCACCGCAGGCGTTGGCCAACTGGCTGCAACGCTCATCGCTGGCGTCGTTGATCCAGCCACTGAGAAAGCCCGACATAAAGGCATCGCCGGCGCCGAGCACGTTAAGCACTTCAACCCGCACGCCGGGGTAAATTGCACCGTCGTCCAGACGCGCAGGAATTGCGCCGTGGATCACTGTGCAGCCCTGGGGGCCGAGCTTGACCACCAACGTGGCCGGGGTCAGTTCACGCACGGTGCGCAATGCGGTGAGCAGATCCTCACTGCCGCCGGCGATCAAAAATTCTTCTTCGGTGCCGACGATCAAGTCAAAGCGCGGCAGGATTTTCTGCACATGCGCGCTGACGGTCTGGTCGGCGACAAAACGGGTTTCGCCGTCAGCCTTGCCCGCCAGGCCCCACAGCACGGGGCGGTAGTCGATATCCAGCACGCGCTTGACGTTGTGCCTGGCGGCATAGTCCAGCGCCTGAATGCTCGCCTTGTACACGCCGTCAGTGGAGAAATGCGTGCCGGTGATCAGCAGCGCCTTGCTGGAGGCAATGAATGCCTCGCTGATGTCTTCGGCGCGCAGGGCCATGTCGGCGCAGTTCTCGCGGTAGAACACCAGAGGGAAGGTTTCGCGGTCCTTGAGGCCGAGCAGCACCAGGGCGGTGAGGCGCTCCGGGTCGACCTTGATGCCGCTGACATCGCAGCCTTCGCGGGCCAGGGATTCGAGCAGAAAGCGGCCCATATGGTCGTCCCCTACCCGGCTCAGCATCGCCGACTTGAGCCCCAGCCTTGCAGTGCCGAAGGCAATATTGGCGGAGGACCCACCGAGGTACTTGGCAAAGCTGGACACATCCTCAAGCCGCGCACCGACTTGCTGTGCATAGAGGTCGACGCCCAGGCGCCCGAGGCAAATCAGATCCAATTGACGCCCACTGGCAAAACGAGTCTGGCCCATGCTGGCTCCTGTTATTTTTATCAGCCTGCGTTGTGCCGCCGTGGCGACGGCAAACGCTCTTGGTGAAGCCAGACTAGAACGTTCAGCGACGCCAATCAATATTTATTCCATAATTATTTTTAGTGGAATATTTTTTCCAATAAGCACACACAAAGGCTCTGCCCCGAGCGTGCATCGTTTCAGCAGGCCATGTGCGCTGTGATGCCGGGGTATTTTTTTGCGCCTACGCTGTAGACTTGCGCCAACTATCAGCGCACCAGAAGAACAAGCCAGAAGGATTGCCCATGCCCGAGACCCCTTCAGAAGACGCTCTCGCCAGCCCCCCGCTCAATGCAGAGCGCCTGTTGCAGCTGATCACCGACGAATACGAAAGCCTGCCGCGCCAGCTCAAACGCATCGCCAGCTACATGAGCCAGCAGAGCGACCGGATCATGGTCGACCGCATCAGCGACATCGCCCGCGAGTGCGAAGTGCACCCGTCGGCCATCGTGCGGTTTTCCCAGCGTTTCGGCTTCAGTGGTTTCAGCGAGATGCAGGCGCTGTTTCGCGAGGCCTACACCCACAAAACCACGCCGGTGCAAAACTACCAGCAGCGCATTCGCAGCATGATCGCCAACAAGTCGCAGAAAGCCAGCGGCGGCGACCTGGCGCGCGAGTGCGTGAATGCCACGCTGTCGGGCATCGAGCGGCTGGGGTTGGAACTGGATGATGTGGCGTTCGAGAAGGCGGTGGATCTGGTCGTGAATGCCGACAACATCTATGTCGTCGGGGTTCGCCGTTCCTTCGCGGTGGCGGATTACCTGGTCTACAACCTGCAACATACCAACAAGCGTATTCACCTGATCTCAGGCCTGGGCGGCAACTACCGCGAGCAGATGCGCAGCGTGCGCGCGAACGATTTGGTGATTGCGATCAGCTTTACGCCGTATGGCAAAGAGACCCAACACTGCCTGCGCATTGCGCAGCATCACCAGGCTAAAACGCTGATCATCACAGACAGCAACCTGTCGCCCCTGGCCAAGCGGGCGAACGCGGTGTTGTTGGTCAATGAAGGGTCGTCGTTTGCGTTTCGCTCGTTGAGTGCGACGTTGTGCCTGTGCCAGGCGCTGTTTATTGCCGTGGCGTATCGGTTGGAATTGAAGGTGGATGAGATTCATGAGCAGGTTGGGTTTGATGACTGACCCTGCTGCCCTCAACATTCGCTGTGGGAGCTGGGCAAGGCTCAGCGCTCGACCCAGCAGGGGTTAAGCCGCTATTAACAATTGTGTGAGTATTCGGCCGTGATAGCGGATCTGCGCGAGGGTCAACGCGGTGTAGCCGATAATCACCGCCGGCGGCAAACGTGCCTCCCGGCAGAAAGTGCCCAGCGGCTGCAATGTCAGCCCGACCGCAGCGGCGCGGGTGCAGAAATCCGCTTCTTCGACACCTGAAGGCAACCACAGCACACAGTGCAGCCCGGCTTGCTGACCGCTGACCGTGCAGCCTGGCGGCAGACAATCGAGCAAGGCGTCGCGTCGCGCCTGATAGGCCTGGCGCGAGGCACGCAGGTGGCGCACAAACGCCCCGCTGCGCATGAATTCGAGCAGGCCCAATTGATCCGTGGCGCCTACCGAATGCCCCGTGAGTTGCAAGGTTCGCAGCAACGTCGGACGCAGCGCCCTGGGCACCACCATGAATCCCACGCGCAAGCCGGGAAACAGGTTTTTGTTGAAGCTGCCGCAGTAGATAACCCGGTCGGCGCCATCCAGGGATTTAAGCGCGGCCAGCGGCGCGCTGTTGTAGTTGTACTCGCTGTCGTAATCGTCCTCGATCACCCACGCGTCGGCGCGTGCGGCCCAGTCCAGCAGAGCAAGGCGACGCGACACCGACAGGGTCATGCCCAGCGGCGCCTGATGCGCGGGCGTGACGTAGGCCAGGCGCGCAGTGTCGGGGAGCCTGGCGGTATCCAGCCCTTCATCGGTGACCGCAATGGCCTGAACCTGCGCGCCTGCCAGGCTGAACAGGCGTCGCGCCGGTTTATAGCCGGGGTCTTCAACGCAGACCGTGTCGCCGGGTTTGAGCAGCGTTCGGGCGATCAGGTCGAGGGCATGCCGAATGCCGGTGGTGACAATCACCTCATCGGCCTCGCATCGCATGCCGCGATAGCTGCGCAGGTAGTCGGCGATTTGTTCGCGCAACGCTGGCAACCCGGCGGTGTGCGCGGCTTCCAACACCCCAGGCCCCGCCGAAAGCAGGCCTCGGGAGATACACCGCGCCCAGCTTTTGAGGTCAAACAAACTCGCGTCCGGGCGCCGCGCCACAAACGGTACGTGGCTTTGCACGCCAGCCTCCGGCTGATCGGCGACGACCTCACGGCGCGCAGCCCCACTCGGCGCCGGGGCCGCAATAAACTGCTCGGGAATCACCGCGCACACCCGTGTGCCGGAGCCTGCCACCCGCTGCACATAACCTTCGATATGCAGGCGCTCGAACGCCGCTTCCAGCGTACCTCGGGACACCAGCCAGCGTTCGGCCAGGCTGCGCGTAGACGGCAATCGACTGCCCGCCGGTAATTGCCGGCTCAGGATCGCCCCGCGCAAGGCCTCGTACGCGCCCTGCTGCTTGCCCGCGTCCAGTGCATCCGGGCGCGGCAGGTCGAGTGCATTTGCAGCTTTTCCTCGGCTCATAGTGGTCCATTCATCCCTGGCATAAGTGGCTCACAGGATTAAACCACAACGCCGGTAGAGTTCGGGCTCTACCCTTTGCGAAGAAGCTCCCCATGACTCAACGCGCCCTCTCCACCGGGTTCTGGCTGGCCCTGCTGACCGTGCTGATCGCCTTGCCGCGCATCACCCTGGACCTGCACCTGCCGGCCCTGCCCGCCATGGCTGATTATTTTCACACCCGCGACAGCCAGCTCCAGCTGGTGCTCACGCTTTACACCCTGGGCTCGGCGATCTCCTTGCTGGTCAGCGGCCCGTTGACCGACCGTTTCGGCCGCCGGCCGGTGTTGCTGGTCGGGCTGTTCCTGTATGTGCTGGCGACCGTGACCTGCGCCCTTGCCGACAGCCTAGGCGTGCTGATCGTCGCTCGCCTGTTCCAGGCCCTTGGCGGTTGCTGCACCACCGTGATCGGCCGCGTGATCGTGCGCGATTATTTCGACCGCGCGGAACAGGCGCGCCTGCTCGGCCTGATCTCCATGGCCATGGCCATATCGCCCATGGCTGCACCGGTGCTGGGTAGCCTGATGCTGCCCTTTATCGACTGGCGTGGATTATTTGTGGTGCTCGGCGTGATCGGCGCGGTGCTGTACCTGGTGGTCTATCGCCGCCTCCCGGAAACCCGCCCGCTTGAAGTGGCCGGCGCACCACCGGCCAACCTGCTGCGCCTCTACGGCCAACTACTGCGCGACCGTTACTTCCTGCGCTACGCCTTGGCAATCGGCTGCGTATACAGCACCTATTTCCCGTTTATCAGCGAGTCATCGGCGCTGCTGCAGCGCGGCTTTCACCTGTCTGCCACGGCGTATGCGCTGGTATTTGCCGCGACCATCAGCGGCTACATACTCGGCGCCAATCTGTTTCGGCGCCTGGTGCTGCGGTTTGAAGCCGACCGCCTGATCAACGCCGGCATCGGCCTGAACGTGCTGGGCAGCCTGATGCTCGCCCTCGCAACCACGGCGTTGCCGCAGCACTGGCTGGCAATTGTGCTGCCGATGGTGGTGATCATGGTGTCGGTGGGGATGGTGATTCCGGCGTGCCAACTGTCGGTGTTGCAGCCGTACGGGGCGATTGCCGGAACAGCGTCGGGCTTGTTCTTTTTTATCCAGATGTTCCTGACGGCGGTTAGCAGTTGGGTGACCGGGCTGTTGTCCGACGGCACTTCTCAACCGTTGGTCATCATGACCTGCGTCGCCAGCGCCCTGCTGGTCACAGGCTGGCTGACCCTGCACAAAAACAAAAGTGGGAGCGGGCTTGCTCGCGAAAGCGCAGTGTCAACCCGCTCATGATCAGCTGGTAGACCGCCTTCGCGGGCAAGCCCGCTCCCACAGGGGAACGAGCCTGGCTCAGTTTTAGTGCATGAAAATCGCGATCAGGATGATGAGCGGGATTGGCACACCGAGGAACCACAGAAGTAATGAGCGCATGAGGGTCTTCCTTAATTAACGAACAAAGTTTTCAGTTTCGACATACACCACAGCATCCCGACGGCGACCGCCAAAGGTGGCTGCGAAGCTGGCGAAGAACGCACCGATCAACAGCGACACAAAGGTCCACAGCGACGCATAAGCAGCGGCTTTTGCAGCAGCATCAGCGGCTTGCTTGGCTTTGACCTTGGCATCTTCAATCGCTTTACGGGCATCGCCGTACACTTTTTCTATACGCGCTTCAGCGTCAGCCTGGCTGAGGTTGGTGCGCTGGCTGATCAACTGGGCCAGGTAAGTACGGTCTTCTGGAGCCAGTTGGCCGTCGTTGCTCAGGGTACGGGTGAAGATGCGTGCAACAACACCGTGAACGGCGTCATCACTGACGGCGGCTGGGCGATCATCGCGAAACAGGCTGTCAACGTAGTAGTCGAAGTCGCCGCTGTTGGCGCCTTTGGCTGCACCGCCGGCTGCTTGAGTCAGGCCACTGGCGGCGCCCGAAGCAACGCTGGCACCGGCTTTCACGCCGCCGCTGACGACACTGCTGACCGAACCGACCACCAGTACAGCGGTGACCAGGGTGGCAACTGCCCAGGCCAGGAAGCCGTGAGCGGTGTCGCGAAAGTACACCTCATCGCCGTGCATGTTGGCCCATTTGACGCGCAGGCGGCCGGCGATGTAGCCGCCCAGGCCCGATGCGATGATCTGGGTAAATGCCAGCCAGACGATCGTGGAAATGCCAAGGCCCTTGGCGCTGATACCGCTGTCGGCCCACGGCGACACCGCCGAAAAGCCCAGGCCGAAGCCCAGCAATACCAGAATCAGGGAGAGTGCCGCCGCCGCAGCGGCCCCGGCGAAAATCGCCCCCCAGGAAACCCCGGAGACGGCGCTCGACTCTTGCAGTGTGGATGAGGATGTGATCATTGTTGTTTAGCTCCCGGCAGGAAAAATGGTGTTACAAGTCTCAAAAGGGACAGTGCAGGCACCATGCCAGTCGTCGAAAAAATTAATTGCCTTTGGTTTCAACAACTTAGATAAATTGAACTTACATGAACCATGCAACTTGCAAGAATCGACAGTTTCAAGCGGGCGTTATGCATTCCCTGCTTGAACACGGCACCTGTGGGAGCTGGCTCGCCTGCGATAGCGGTGTGTCAGGCTATTAATGTGCGATTGGTACACCGCTATCACAGGCAAGCCAGCTCCCACAGAGGTGAGCAGCGCTCATGAAATTTGTGTCAGTTTTGCCAACATGAAGTTTAATTTAGGAAGCGTTCAGGTATTTCTTGGCAAAATACCCGCACTTCTAGTGTGAATCGCTCACCAGGTAATCCTATGACCCGTATTTTGACCATCGAGGATGACGCCGTAACGGCCCGCGAGATCGTCGCTGAGCTGAGTAGCCATGGACTGGACGTAGATTGGGTGGACAACGGCCGCGAAGGCCTGGTCCGCGCTGTGAGTGGTGATTACGATCTGATCACCCTCGACCGCATGCTGCCGGAGCTGGATGGCCTCGCCATCGTCACCACCTTGCGCACCATCGGGGTTTCGACGCCTATCCTGATGATCAGCGCCCTCTCCGATGTCGACGAACGGGTTCGCGGCCTGCGTGCCGGCGGCGATGATTACCTGACCAAGCCGTTCGCCTCCGACGAAATGGCTGCCCGTGTCGAAGTGCTGCTGCGCCGCAAAAGCACGGTCAAAGAGTTCGAAACCGCCCTGCGCGTGGCGGATTTGGAACTCAACCTGATCAGCCGCGAAGCCAGCCGTGCCGACCAGCCGCTGAGCCTGCTGCCCACCGAATACAAATTGCTCGAATTCCTGATGCGCAACACCGGGCAGATCCTCTCGCGGATGATGATCTTCGAGGAAGTCTGGGGCTATCACTTCGACCCGGGCACCAACCTGATCGACGTGCACATTGGTCGCTTGCGCAAGAAGATCGACCCACCGGGCCTGACGCCGCTGATTCGCACGGTACGAGGTTCCGGCTATGTCATTGCTGAACCCCTCTAAGGGTTGGCGCTCTTCCAGCAGCCGTTTGCTGGCGCTGTACAGTTCACTGTTCGTGGCCTGGAGCTGCATCCTCATGGGGGTGCTGTATTACGAAGTGTCCGGGTACCTGGGCGATTTGTCGCGTCACTCCCTGATGCAGCGCCAGCACCTGTTTCAACGTTTTGACGGCGAAGAACTGGTGGAAGCCCTGACCACCAGCATGACCTTCGACATGAAGGGCGTGGACGCCTATGGCCTGTTCGACGAGCAATTTCGCCCCCTGAGCGGGCCGATCCGTGCCGTGCCGCCAGACCTGCCGCTGGACGGCAAGATCCACGCACTGGCCAACTGCGTCGATTCCGACGACCCCAAACTGCCCAAAGACAGCTGCGACGCCGTGGCTACCCACACCGAAGACGGTCGCTGGCTGGTACTGGTGCGCGCCAACGGTTCGCTGTTCGGCGTGACCCGCATCATCTGGCATGCGCTGTTGTGGGCGCTGTCCCTGACGATCATTCCGGGTGCTGCCGGCTGGCATCTGTTACGCCGACGCCCCTTGCGCAGGATTCGTGGCATCCAGGCCAGCGCCGAGGCCATCGTCGCCGGCGACCTGACGCACCGCTTGCCGCTGTCCAACCGGCGTGACGAGCTGGACATGCTCGCGGCCATCGTCAACGCGATGCTCGACCGTATTGAAAAGCTGATGAACGAGGTCAAGGGCGTGTGCGACAACATCGCCCACGACCTGCGCACCCCGCTCACGCGCCTGCGCGCGCAGTTGTATCGCATCAAGCAGCAAGCCGAGGAAGACTCCGCCCACGCGGTCAAACTCGACGATGCAATCGCTGAAACCGACACCCTGATGGCGCGTTTTCGCGGGTTATTGCGGATTTCGGAACTGGAAGACCACCAGCGTCGCTCCGGCTTCCTGGTGATGGACCCGTTGCCGCTGCTGCGTGAACTGCATGACTTCTACCTGCCCCTGGCCGAAGAAGGCGAGCTGCAACTGGTGCTGGACGTGCCGGAGTCGCTGCCGTGGATCACCGGTGACCGGGCGCTGTTGTTTGAAGCCCTGGCCAACCTGCTGAGCAACTCGATCAAGTTCTCCCCGGCGGGCGGTGAAGTGATCCTGCGTGCAGTGAATGACGCCGGCGTTACACGCATCGAAGTGCATGACTCGGGGCCGGGTATTCCGACGGCCGAACGGGATGCGGTGTTCCAGCGCTTTTATCGCGTGGACGAAAGCGACCAGCAAGGCGGGTTCGGGCTGGGCTTGTCGATCGTGGCGGCGATTATCAACTTGCACGGGTTCAAGCTGGAAGTCGGTTCCAGCCTCAGCGGCGGTGCGTGTTTGGTGCTGGAATGCCGTCAGCAATTGATGCCCGAATAACCCTGAGAGCCCAAACACCACAAAACCCTGTGGGAGCTGGCTTGCCTGCGATAGCGGTAGTCCAGGCAATAAACAGTTTGCCTGATACACCGCCATCGCAGGCAAGCCAGCTCCCACATTGGACTCGCTGCGGCTGTTAGAAATTAGCCCGCAACGCCTCAAGCCCACCGCTGTATACGCCGGTAAACAACTCCTCGACCTCTGCATCCGTGGTCCCCGCTGCCGGGGTAAACACGCCGGACCAGGTCACTTTTGCCGACGATTCCGTCAACGCCTCAACCTTCAACGTTGCCAGGTAGGCACTCACCGGAAACGGCGAGTGCTCGATGGAGTAGCTGTAGGTGCGCGCCACGTTTTCAAAGCTTTGCAGCCGCTCGACCACCACGCCGCCATCTTCCGTTTCCAGATGACGCACGCGCCCGCCGTCGCTTGCTTCGCTCTTGACGATAAACGCCAGCCAGTCCGGCAGCGAGTTAAAGCCACCAACCAATTGCCAGACCTGATCCGCCGATACCGGGATTTCGATTACTGAAGATGCTGTTGCCACAATAAATACTCCTGACAATAAAAAAGAATTCAGATAGCCATGCTGTCGACAACACCACCGTCGACCCGCAACGCGGCACCGGTGGTGGCAGACGACAGGGGTGAAGCAATGTACGCCACCAGGTTGGCGACTTCATCCACATTGGCCGCCCGCTGGATGATCGACGTAGGCCGCGCATTGCGCACAAACACATCGGCCTCCTCCCGCGCACTACGCCCGGACTTGGCCGTGGCGTCTTTGAGCATCTGCTCCAGGCCGTCGGTAAAGGTCGGCCCCGGCAGTATGGCGTTGACTGTCACGCCAGTGCCCGCCAGGCGCTTGGCCAGGCCATGGGACACTGCCAGGTTGGCGCTTTTGGTCACGCCATAGTTGATCATGTCCGCTGGCGTTGCCACGCCGGATTCCGAGGACACGAAGATCACCCGGCCCCAGCCCTGCTCAACCATGCCCGGCACGTAATGGCGCGACAGGCGCACGCCGGAAATCACATTGACCTCGTAGAAGCGCGCCCACTCACTGTCCGGCGCGTCGAAAAAATCCACGTCGTTGAAGATGCCCAGGTTGTTGACCAGGATGTCGGCGCGCGGTTCGGCGGCAAACAGTTTCTCTGCGCCTTCTGCCGTGCCAAGATCTGCCACCAGGCCGCGCAAGTCAGCACCGGGCACCGCCTGACGAATGCTCGCCAACGCCTCGTCGACCTTGCTCGCTTCACGCCCGATCACCACCACCGTGGCGCCGGATTGTGCCAGGGCCAGGCTGATGCCCAGGCCGATGCCGGCGGTGCTGCCGCTGACGATGGCTACTTTGCCGCTTACATCAATTTTCATCGGTTGAACTCCTGAAGTTAAAGCGGCAGAGGTGCACGGTCCGAAATCAATCGGGCATCGCGCAGGGCCTGCCAGAAGGCCGCCGGAATCTTCTCTGACAACGCCGCGACGTCTTCGGCAATTCGCCCCGGACGACTGGCACCTGGAATCACCGCAGCCACGGCCGGATGTGCCAATGAAAACTGCAGCGCAGCGGCTTTGACGCTGACGCCGAAGGCCTGGGCAATTGCCTTGACCTGCTCGACCTTGTTGATGATCGCCGGGCTGGCTTTCTGGTATTCAAAATGCGCGCCGCCGGCCAAAACGCCTGAGCTGTAAGGGCCGCCGACGACGATCTCGACCTGTTGCGCTGCGGCTGCGTCCATCAAGCGTTGCAGGGCGCGGTCGTGGTCCAGCAGCGTGTAGCGGCCCGCCAGCAAGAAGCCGTCGGGCTGCGCTTCGGTCAGGTCCAGGGTCAGCTCGCACGGTTCAACGCGGTTCACGCCCAGGCCCCAGGCCTTGATCACGCCTTCTTCACGCAGGCGGGTCAGCACCTTGAACGCGCCGGTACGCGCCTGGTTGAAATAGTCCAGCCACTGGTCGCCGTAGAAGTCCTGGGCGATGTCGTGAATCCACACGATGTCCAGCCGATCGGTTTGCAGGCGTTGCAGGCTGTCTTCGATGGAGCGCAACGTGGCGTCGGCGCTGTAGTCGTTAACCATTTTGTTCGGACGGCCGTGTTCAAACACGCCGCTTTTTTCGCCGAGGTCGCGGGCGCTGGCTTCGACTTCATCGAGGATCAACCGGCCGACTTTGGTGCTGAGCACGAAGTCGTCGCGGTTGTACTGCGACAGGGCCTGGCCCAGACGGATTTCAGACAGGCCCGAGCCGTAGAACGGCGCGGTGTCGAAGTAGCGCACGCCAGCGTTCCAGGCCGCCTCTACGGTGGCCTGCGCCTCTTCTTCAGGAATGGCGCGGAACATGTTGCCCAGTGGCGCGGTGCCGAAGCCCAGAACGCCCGGCAATTTGTCTTTCAAGCTCATGGTGGATCCTCAATCGGGTTCGAGGTCGCTGTGACCGTTGAGCAGATCGTAGATTGCATAGATCGGACCGTCCAAGACATACTGCGACCAACTTGAGTCCCTGCAGGTCTTACATGATTGATCTACGCCAGCTGCGCTATTTCGAAGTGGTCGCAGAAGAAGAACACGTTGGCCGGGCGGCTGAACGCCTGCACATCTCCCAGTCGCCCCTGAGCCGGCAGATTGCCCAGCTTGAGGAGCGACTGGGGCTGACCCTGTTCGAACGCAGCCAGCAACGGATTCGCCTGACCCGCGACGGGCAGACGTTCCTGGCGGAGACCAAGGCGCTGCTGACCCACGCCAATCGCCTGGAGTCGTTGGGTAAACGTCTGGGGCGGGGTGAAGAAGGCGGCTTGTGCATCGGCTATATCGAAAACGCCATGCATGCAGGCGTGTTGCCCAATGCACTGCGCGTACTGCGAGACGACCGGCCGACGGTGCATATCAAGCTGTATAACCTGCCTTCGCTGGAGCAGCTGGAAGGCTTGCGCCAGCGAAGCCTGGACGTTGCGTTGGTGGGGGAGCCACCGGCTTTTGATGACCCGGATTTGACCGCATTGCAGGTGCTGGATGATCCGATGTTATTGGCCCTGCCCGAGCATCATCCCCTGGCGAGCCAGAGCAAACTGCTGCCCGACCATTTGGCGGACCAGCAATGGATTGGCGTGCAGCGCAAACCCGGCGCCAGCCCGGCGGATGACTTTGTTGCGGCGTGCATTCGTGCGGGCTTTACGCCGCAGATTCCGATGGAGGCCAGTGAGCCGTTTACTGCGCTGGGCCTGGTCGCCTCCGGGCTGGGCGTGGCCATGGTGCAAAAAGGCTTGAGCCGCAATGCACCGCCCGGCGTGGTGTTGCGCGAACTGCCATGGCTGACCTACACCACCCCGCTGTGGGCGGCATGGCATCGCATCAACCTGCGCCCGCTGGTCGAAACCTTCCGCAAGGTACTCACCGAACCCAAGGGCTGATGAAGTTCAAAATGTGGGAGCGGGCTTGCTCGCGAATGCGCAGTGTCAGTCAATGCATTGGGTGACTGATACACCGCTATCGCGGGCAAGCCCGCTCCCACAGCTGGATTAAGGTGGGTCAGCCAACCATTTCTCGCAGCCGATACCAGAGCATCCCCAGCGCCAGCAATGGCGAGCGCAATGCCTTGCCGCCGGGGAAGGTCATGTGCGGCACCTGGCTGAAGATATCCAGGCCTGTGCTGTGACCGGCATGAATGCCTTCGGCCAGCAGCGTTGCGCACCAGTGCGTCACGTTGAGCCCATGACCGGAATAGCCCTGCGCATAAAACACGTTCGGGTACTGGCTCAGTCGCCCCACCTGAGGGAATCGATTGGCGGTGATACCAATCTTGCCGCCCCACTGAAACTCGATGGCGGTATGAGCCAACTGCGGGAAAACCTTGAGCAGCTTCGGCTGCATATACGCAGCAATGTCCACCGGATCACGCCCCGAATAATGGCAGGCGCCGCCAAACAATACGCGACGATCAGCCGAAAGCCGGTAGTAATCCAGCCCGACTTTCTGGTCACACAGCGCCAGGTTTTGCGGGATCAATTGGTGGGCCATTTCCTCTGACAACGGCTCAGTGGCGATGATGTAGCTGCCCGCCGGAAGTACCTTGCCGCTCAACCGGGGCTCCAGCTCTTCAAGGTGCGCATTGCACGCCAGCACCAGATTTGCGGCGCGCACCGTGCCACCCGCGCAGCGCACCTGAACGGTGTCGCCGTGAATCAACTCCAGCACGTCGGTCTGCTCAAAAATCTGCACCCCGAGGGACTCGGCGAGCTGTGCTTCCCCCAGCACCAGATTCAGCGGGTGCAGATGCCCCGAGCCCATGTCCACCAAACCACCGGCATACAGCGTCGAACCCACGACCTGCTGCATGTCCCTGGCCTCAACCAGCCGAGTTTCATGGGCATACCCCATGGCCGCCAGGCTCTCCTGCTCGCCCTTGAACGCCGCAAACTGCGCCGGGGTATTCGCCAGTTCGCAAAAGCCCCAGCGCAGATCGCAGTCGATGC
Source organism: Pseudomonas sp. PWP3-1b2 (assembly GCF_049896045.1). NCBI lineage: Bacteria > Pseudomonadati > Pseudomonadota > Gammaproteobacteria > Pseudomonadales > Pseudomonadaceae > Pseudomonas > Pseudomonas sp. PWP3-1b2. Next base: position 55,745 of record NZ_JAFCTN010000026.1, on the reverse strand, counting down.
CGTGTTCGCGAATCCGTTCGCCCACCAACGCCACCGACTCAATCCCGGCCCGTTCCAGGTAACGCACGCCCTCCTCGCCCACGTATCTGGCAAAGCCCGACACGTCGTGGCCGATACCGCGAATCAACTGCCCGCCATTTCGCCCACTGGCGCCCCAGCCAATGCGCCGGGCCTCCAGCAGGATCACCGAGAGCCCGCGCTGGGCCAGTTCGATGGCGGTGTTGACGCCGGTGAACCCGCCGCCGATCACACACACATCGGCCGTCAGGTTTGCGCCCAATGGCGGGCGCTCCGGCATGGCATTGGCCGAGGCCCGGTAATAGGACCGGGCGTGGTCAGTTGATTGAATCATTTGTTGGTCTTCACTTTGCTCCAGGCGCGGGTCATCAGGCGCATGGTCGCCGGGGTCGGCGTGGTGGAAATATAGAGTTTGTCGAGCACTTCCTGGGGCGGGTACACCTCAGGATTGTTCACCAGTTCAGGCGCCATGAACGGCTTGGCGGCCGGGTTGGCGTTGGCATAACCGACCGACGCGCTGACCTTGGCGATAACCTGCGGGTCGAGCAAATAGTTGATAAAGGCGTGGGCCTCTTTCGTGTTGCTCGCGTCGGCGGGAATGGCCAGCAGGTCGAACCACAAATTGGAGCCTTCCTTCGGGATCGAATAAGCGATGTTCACGCCGTTCTTGGCTTCCTTGGCACGGTTGGCGGCCTGGAACACGTCGCCGGAATAACCGAACGCCACACAGATATCACCGTTGGCCAGGTCCGAAATGTACTTGGATGAATGGAAATACGTGATGTACGGGCGCAGCGTCAGCAGCTTGGCTTCGGCCTGTTTGTAATCTTCAGGATTCTCGCTGCGCGGGTCCTTGCCCATGTAGTTGAGAATCGCCGGGAACAGTTCATCCGCCGAATCGAGGAACGCTACGCCGCACTCGTGCAGCTTCTTGATGTTCTCCGGTTCGAACAGCACCGCCCACGAATCGATATGGTCGATGCCAAGCACTTGCTTGACCTTGTCGACGTTATAGCCGATGCCGTTAGTGCCCCACAGGTACGGCACCGAGTGCGCATTGCCCGGGTCGTTTTTCTCCAGCAGCTTGAGCAGCTTGGGGTCGAGGTTCTTGAAGTTCGGCAACTGCGAGCGGTCGAGCGTGAGGAACGCGCCGGCCTTTACCTGGCGTGCCAGGAAGTGGTTGGACGGCACCACCACGTCATAGCCGGTGCGGCCCGCCAGCAACTTGCCCTCCAGGGTTTCGTTGGAGTCGAACACGTCATAGATCACTTTAATCCCGGTCTTGGCCTGAAAATCGGCCAGGGTGGTCTCGCCGATATAGTCAGTCCAGTTGTAGACGCTGACGGTCTGCGCGGCGTGGCTGGTGCTGCTGAACGCTGCAACGAGCGCCAGCGGGAGAAGCTTTTTCACAAGACGCATATCGACACCCCTTTATTGGTTTTTTTAGACGCTCAACAGCAGGAACTCACGCTCCCAGGAACTGATCACTCGCTTGAAATTCTCGTGCTCGGCGCGTTTGACCGCGACGTAGCCGCGCACAAACTTGTCGCCCAGGTAATGCTTGACCGTGTCGCAATCCTCCATGCGCGCCAGCGCATCTTCGAGGGTGAACGGCAGGCGCAGGTTGCGGCGTTCGTAGGCGCGGCCTTCCACCGGGGCGCCAGGGTCGATCTGTTCGATCATCCCCAGGTAACCACACAGCAGACTAGCCGCAATTGCCAGGTACGGATTGGCGTCGGCGCCCGGCAGGCGGTTTTCCACGCGCATCGCATCAGGGCTGGAAGTGGGCACGCGCAGGCCGACGGTGCGGTTTTCTTCGCCCCACTCGACGTTGACCGGCGCCGAGGTGTCCGGCAGAAAGCGGCGGAACGAGTTCACGTTCGGCGCAAACATCGGCAGCAGCTTGGGGATGTACTTTTGCAAGCCGCCGATGTGGTGCAAAAACAGCTGGCTCATCTTGCCGTCCGCGTCGACAAACACCGGTTTGCCGGTGGCAATGTCGACCACGCTCTGGTGCAGGTGCATGGCGCTGCCCGGCTCGTCGGCCACCGGCTTGGCCATGAAGGTCGCGGCCACGTTGTGCTTGAGCGCGGCTTCGCGCAGGGTGCGTTTGAATACGGTGATCTGGTCGGCCAGGTCCAGCGCGTCGCCGTGGCGGAAGTTGATTTCCATCTGCGCCGGGCCGTCTTCGTGGATCAGCGTATCGAGGTCCAGGCCCTGGAGTTCGCACCAGTCATAGACGTCTTCAAATAGCGGGTCGAATTCGTTGGCGGCGTCGATGGAAAACGATTGGCGGCCGGTTTCGGCGCGACCGGAGCGGCCCACCGGGGTTTTCAACGGCAGGTCCGGGTCTTCGCAACGCTGGGTCAGGTAGAACTCCATTTCCGGCGCGACAATCGGCTGCCAGCCCTTGTCGGTGTAGAGCTGCAGAACTTTCTTCAAGATGTTGCGGGGCGACAACTCGATGGGGTTGCCCTGTTTGTCGAAGGTGTCGTGGATCACAATCGCAGTCGGCTCGATGGCCCATGGCACCACGTAGGTGGCGTTGGACACCGGGCGGCAGATCATGTCGATGTCGGCAGGGTCGAGCAGGTCATAGTAGATATCGTCGTCGACAAAGTCCCCGGTCACCGTTTGCAGCAACACACTTTCCGGCAGGCGCATGCCTCGCTCATGCAGGAACTTGTTGGTGGGTGCAATCTTGCCGCGTGCGATGCCAGTCAAATCACTGATCACGCATTCGACTTCGGTAATCTTGTGTTCTTTCAGCCAGGCGTGCAGCTGATCGAAGGGGACGTTCATAAGGACCTCGTCATGGGTTGGGTGCATGCGCCGGCTTGTACTCCCTGCGCATTGAGGTCTATCTTGGGCCAGCCGTCAGCCGGCATCTATCCACTTTGCACCCACTACAACGCACCAAAAGAGTGCGCCCAGGCTTCTCATGACACAGGCAAACGCTTTGCGCGTACAGGCCTTCACCACCGGTGATGTGGCCGCTCAATGCAGTGCGACACCCGGTTGGGTGCAGCAATACCAACAGATGTCTGCGGGGCGTTTCGCCGGGCAGATCCGTTACCTCGACCTGCAAGGTGTCGAGGTTTACGAAGAGTGCATGAACACCCGTGTGGAACAGCATTTCAATGCGCCCACCGGGTCATTGGCGTTCTGTTTTGACGGCAGCGACAACGCGCTGTACGTGCTCAATGGCGAAAGCCGCAACACCTGGATCACCCCGGAAAACTACCGCGAAGTGGCGGTGGTCTTCGGCCCGCAATTTGTGCAGCGCCACGGCCTGGAGGTGGCGAAACTTGAAGGGCTGTTCCTCGCGCCGCTGACGTGCCAGCAGAACGCACTGTTCACCCGCTGGCTCAGTGGGACGTTGACGCGCTTGTCCACGGTGATCGACCCCATCAGCCGCGACGCCCTCACCCAGCAACTGCTGGATGACTGCCTGTTTATCCTCGACAACGCCTGCGTGTGCCTGGACCGCAGTTCCTTGCAGCGCCGTGGTGCTGAGCGCCTACTGATGGCGCGCATCGGCGAATGGGCGGCGGATGCGCCGGATGAGACCGTCAACCTGCTGGAATTGGCGCAGATCGCCGGCGTGCCGTTGCGCCAGTTGCAGCAAGGCTTCAAGACCTACACCGGGATGAGCCCGGCGCAGTGGCTGCGGTTGCGCCGGTTGAACGGCGCGCGGCGGGAGTTGTTGAGTGGCGCCGACACCACCGTGGCTGAGGTGGCGATGAATTGGTCGTTTTGGCATTTGGGGCGGTTTTCCAATAGCTATCGGGCGCTGTTCAAAGAGTTGCCCAGCGAAACCCTCAAACACTCCTGCTGAAATGCGATTCACTGTGGGAGCTGGCTTGCCTGCTCCCACATTTGATGCTGCGCCGTGATAGATCCCTTCTCCATGGCTTGTAAAACCCTGCCGATATGCCTAGCTTATGCGCCCTTCCCGCCCTGCGCTCTAAGGCCTTGCCCCCATGGTTTTGCGTTTTCGCTCGTTCCCACCTTCACGTTTCGCCCTCGGCCTGCTGCTCAGCGGTGGCATCGGCAATAGCTTCGCGGCTGAAATAGAACTGCCTGCGGTGAAGGTTCAGGGCCAGGACGAGTCCGGCTATCGCACTGACACCGCCTCGGTCGGCGGTTTCAATGAAGCCCCGCTGCTCGACACGCCGGCCTCAATCACCGTGATCAACGCGGCCATGATCAAGGACCAGCAAGCGCGCCTGCTCAGCGACGTGCTGCGCAACGACGCCTCGGTCGGCGACAGCTACGCACCCATCGGCTACTACGAAAACTTCGTGGTGCGCGGCTTCTCACTGAACGCGGCGAGCAGCTACAAAATCAACGGGCGCACCATCACCGGCGAGCAGAACGTTGCCCTGGAAAACAAACAGCAGGTCGAAGTGCTCAAGGGCCTGGCCGGTTTGCAAAGCGGGATCTCCGAGCCCAGCGGCGTGATCAACTACGTGACCAAGCGCCCGGAGGATGTGCGCTCGGTCACGGTGTCCACCGATGATCGCGGCAGCGGCTATATCGCCACGGATGTCGGCGGCTGGTTCGGCAGCGAGCAGCAGTTCGGCGTGCGCGCCAACGTCGCCCATGAAGACCTCAATTCCTATGTGGAACACGCCGATGGCCAGCGCGACTTCCTGTCCCTGGCATTCGACTGGAACATCAGCCCGGATGCGGTGTTGCAGCTGGATGCGGAATACCAGAACAAGCAGCAGCGCTCGGTGCCGGGGTATCAGTTGCTGGGCGGCACCGAAGTGCCGCATGACCCATCGCCGAAAAAACTGTTGGGGCATCAAAGCGGCTCGCATCAGGTTGGCATTGACTCGTTGAACTTGAACGGCAAGTTTGAGTACCGTTTCAGCGATCAGTGGAAAGGCAGTGTCAGCGCGGCGCGCAGCAAAGTGGTGATTGACGATTACAGCTCGTTCGCTTGGGGCTGTTACTACGTGGGCACCTGCAACGCCAACACCTTCAGCCCGGAAGGTGACTACGACATCTACGACTACCGCAGCCCCGATGACACGCGCCGTGACGACGAAGTGCAGGCGGCCATGACCGGGCTGTTCGACACCCCAGGACTGGGCCATGAACTGACCTTCGGCACCAGCGCGTTTCGCCGGGTGATCGACAAGCGCGATGCCGTGAACGAGTACATCGGCAGCGGCACTATCAACGAAGACGCGCCAACATTTGCCCCAACCGACAAACCGCTGAACGACAGCCATCGAAACCTCGACAGCCGCCAGTACGGGGTGTTTGTCACTGACCGTATCAGCTTCAATGAGCAGTGGCAGACCCTCATCGGCGGCCGCGAAGTGCGCCTGGATGAGCAGGCTTTTGACAAAAACGGCACTGAGACGCGCCACACCCAGCAATACGTGTTCCTGCCCCAAGCTTCATTGATCTACAAACCCGTGGAAAACGTGTCGCTGTACACCAGTTACAGCAAGGGTTTGTCCCTGGGCGGCACCGCGCCGTGGTTCGCCGCCAACTCAAGCGAAACACTGGCGCCGACCGTGTCTCGGCAAATTGAAGCCGGCGTGAAATACGACTGGCGCCGCATCAGCTTCGCCGCGGCCGTGTTCCAGACGCGTCAGGCTTATCAATACGCCAAGCCGGACGGCACTGGCGCGTTCACCTATGTGCAACAGGGCGAACAGAAAAATACCGGGCTGGAACTCTCCGCCAACGGCTGGGCGACCGAGCGCCTGCAAATTGCAACCAGCGTCGCAGCAATTCGCGCGCGCGTGGCGGGCAGTGGCACGCCGGATTACGAAGGCCATCAGGCGATCAATGTGCCAACACTTCGCGCCAGTGTGTACGCCGATTACGCGCTGCCATGGGTGAACGGTTTGGCCGTGCTGGGCGGTGTGCAATACAGCGCCAAAAAGTACGCCAATCGCACCGGCAATGTGGAGGTGGGAGACTACGCAGTGGTCAATGTCGGCAGCCGTTACACCACTAAAGTCGACGGTTATGAGACGGTATTTCGCCTGAGCGTCGACAACCTGTTCGACAAGCGCTACTGGCGCGACGCAGGCGAATACATGGGCGATGACTACCTGTTCCAGGGCGCGCCGTTGACGGCGCGCTTGAGTGCGACGGTGAATTTCTAAGGCTTACATCGGCATCTCAGGCGCCCCGTCCGGCCACGGGGCAGAACGCAGCGACAGATCGTTTTACAACCCTCTGTCCCTCAACCACTGAATAAAGCCCTTCTTGACCGGCACCACCGGCGCATCCTGCGTCAACGCCTGCGCCGCATGCACCCTGAAATCCAGCAATGCCTTCATGGCCTCACTGATGTCATGCCGCGCATCCAGACAAGGCTTCAAATACTCCTTCTCAATGCGATACAACGTACAGAACGTCTTCGCCGTAAAGTCGGCCAATGTCGCCTGATCAGACAAAACCCCCGCCTCGCCAATCACCTCTCCCGGCCCCATCCGCCCGGCCTCGAACTTGTGACCGCCCTTGATCAACATCACAGACACCACACCGGATTCCACAATGAACAAATGATCACTGACCTCCCCCGCCGGCAAGATCATCTCCCCGGTACGGTAAGTGTGCAGCGTCATGTTCTGGCTGAACGTCTCCTTCTCCTCCTGACGCAACGTCGAGAAAATCGACGAGCGCTCCAAAAGCGCCCGAGCGCCGGACATCACCGGCGGCGTACTGCTTTCGGTCGCAGACAACAACCCCACACCCGCCGCCTGCAAGTGCCGAAAAGCCAAATCATAAAGCTGATTGCGCACTTCGCGTTTCAGCGCCATGGCGGGCACAAACCCACTGATCTCATAGTCCACGCCACCACTGACGGACGTCTTGAACGCCACACTCGGCGCAGGGTTGGCCAACAGTGGCCGGCAGCCTTGCATCGCCCGCTCCAGCGCCTCGATCACCACCTGCGGGCGCGCATGGGGGCTGACTTGCACGCTCACCGCTAGCCCGAACATATCTGCCGGGCGCGAAAAGTTGATGATCTTGGCCTTGGCCGCCAGGGAATTGGGAATGACCGCCATGCTGCCCTGGGAGGTCTGCAACCGTGTGGCGCGCCAGTCGATATCAGTCACCCGGCCTTCGGTTCCATCAATCGAGATCCAGTCATCAATCTGGTACGGCTTGGTGGTGTTGAGCACGATCCCGGAAAACACGTCGCTGAGTGTGCTCTGCAACGCCAGGCCGACGATGATCGCCACGGCGCCCGAGGTAGCCAGTACGCCCTTGACCGGCAGGTCGAGCACGTAAGCCATGGCGGCGATGATCGCAACCAGGAAAATCATCGCGCCCACGATATCCTGCAGCAGCCGCCCGGTGTGGCCGACCCGCTGCATCATCAGCGTGCCGAGCAACACCGTGAGCGTGCGTGCAGCAAACAGCCACCAGCCGATCTGCAACGCAGTGGCCGCCAGGTGCAAGGCTGTGTTGCCGACATAGGGCGCGGCCTGCATGGGGTTCATGCCGTCGTTGAACAACACGGCGCTGAAGACCGCGAAGATCACCAGCCGCGCCGCAAGCTTCCAGTTCGCGAGGTCGGCGGAGATAAGGCGCCACACGGCGATGTCGATCAAGATCAGCACCATGGCGCAAAACATCGGGTGATCGGTGATAAATGAGGGCATCCAGGCGACTCCAGGGCGAATGCCCAGAAGATCGCATGAATTGATAACGCTGGAAAACAAAATGTGGGAGCTGGCTTGCCTGCGATGCAGACGCCTCGGTGTATCAGCCGCACCGAGGCGGTGCTATCGCAGGCAAGCCAGCTCCCACAAGGGTTTGCGCTGGGCTGTCAAGCCTGCATCTGGCCGAACCGACCCGACTGGAAGTCGGCAAACGCCTGGTGGATTTCCTGCTCGGTGTTCATCACGAACGGGCCGTGGCCGACGATGGGTTCGTCGATCGGTTCGCCGCTGAGCAGCAACACCTTGGCGTCCTCGCTGGCTTGCAGGGTGAGCCTGCTGCCATCACGCTCAAACAACGCAAGCTGCCCCTGGCGCGCCACTTCTTCGCCATTGATCAGCAGCGTGCCGCGCAGGATCACCAAAGCGGTATTGCGCCCGGCGTGCAGGTCGAGCGTCAGCGCTTTTGCGGCATTCAAGCGCAGGTCCCATACGTCGATGGGAGTGAAGGTGCGCGCAGGCCCGGACACTCCGGCGAATTCACCGGCAATCAGGCGCAATTGCCCGGCGTCATTTGCCAGTGGCAGCACCGGAATATCGCCATCAACGATGGTCTGGTAACCCGCGTCGGCCATTTTGTCCCTGGCCGGCAGGTTGACCCACAGTTGCACCATCTCCAGCGCACCGCCGCTGCGGGCAAAGGCTTCGGAGTGGAACTCTTCGTGGAGGATGCCCTTGGCCGCCGTCATCCATTGCACGTCGCCAGGACCGATTGTGCCGCCAGCGCCCGTGGAATCGCGGTGCTCGACCTCGCCGTCGTAGACGATGGTCACTGTTTCAAAGCCGCGATGCGGGTGTTGGCCGACGCCACGACGTTGGTCGGTCGGCGTGAAGTGCGCCGGGCCGGCGTGGTCCAGCAACAGGAATGGGCTGATGTGCTTTCCCATTGCGTCGTAGGAAAACAGCGTGCGCACCGGAAAGCCGTCGCCGACCCAATGGGCGCGGGGGCTGGTGTAGATGCCGATAAGCTTTTTCATGGTGTACCTCCAAAGTGCCTACACCATAAGCCCAGCTGCCGCTGTGCACTAGCCGGCAAAACCAGCCCGGATTGTTCTACGTGTAGGACAGTGCTTTCACCCGTCGCTCGCGAAGCAGATGGAACGCGACAAAGGCCGTGAGTGCAAAACACGCCTGGATGATGATCATCGGCGCGGCACTGCCATCCCGCAGATGGCTCAATAAAAGGCCGCTGCACGTTGCACCCAACATCTGCGAAAACCCCATCAGACCCGCTGCCAAACCCGCGCGGTGAGCATTGGGCATCACACCGCCGGTGACCGAACCGGGCAACACCAGGCCGCCGCCCAGGGTGACCAGCGCCACCGGGATATCCAGGCCCCATACAGACAGCCCAAACAGCTCATAAATCACCAAGGCTGAAACCCCGCCAACGGCCACCATCGTCACGCCAATCGCCACAATACGCTGGGGCCCCAGGCGCATGATGTTGCGCCGGGCATAGGTGGAACCGACGATGAGCATCGACACGATCAGGCCAAAATTGATGCCGTACTCCAGGCTGCTGAACCCCAACAGGTTGATAAATACCGCCGATGAACCGGCGATTACCGCGAACATTGCGCCGTAAGTGCAGGCCAACGCCACGGCATACGCGCGGTACTGGCGGCCTTTGAGCACATCCAGGTACTGGCCGCCAAGGGTGCGCCAGTGGCCGGCCTTGGGGTCGAGGTGGTGATTGCTTTCACGAAAGAACAGCAGCGCGATGACCAGCACTGCGCTGCCAATCAACAGCGCCAGAATGATCGGCGCGTGCCAGCCGAACAACTTGATCAGCAAACCGCCGACCATCGGCGCAACAACTATCGCGTAAAGCATGCCGATCATGGTCAGCGCCAGGGCCGGCCCCGCTTCGGCTTTCCATACGTCGCGCACCACGGTGCGCGCCAGCACCAACGCGGCGCAGGCGCCCAGGCCTTGCACCACGCGGGCGGCGATGAATTGGTGGATATCGCTGACCAGCAGCATCGCCAGGGTCGCCAGCACGTACAGCACCAGGCCGCCGATCAATACCGGGCGACGTCCAACGCGGTCCGACAGCGGCCCGAACAGCAGTTGGCCGAGGCCAAATGCGGCGACAAATGCCGACAGCGCCATCAACGCCGACCCCGGTTGCGCCCCCAGCACCTGCTCGATGATGCCCAGGCCGGGGATGAGCAATTGGGTCGACACCTCACCCAGCGCCGTGAGGGCGACCAATAAAAACAACAAGCTGCGTGAAGGTGCCGGGGCGTTTGCCATGAGGATTATCCGGGGCTGGATTAATTTATATTTCGACCATAATATGAGCAAAAAATTATGTCCATAATTTTCCGCTCGAGCGTTACCCCCGGAGCCCGCCATGAACCCTTTACCCCTGCGTCTTCTCACGCCCCTGGCCCTGTTGATCGTCCTCAGCGGCTGTAACAGAGAGGCCAACACCACCGCCGAAGTGCCCGTGCCCCGCCCCGTCCTGGCCGCGAAAGTGGAAGCTGCCGGCACCCAGCAGAGCGCCTATACCGGCGTGGTCGCGGCCCGCACGGAAAGCGACCTGGGCTTTCGCGTCAGTGGCAAGGTCATCGAACGCAAGGTCGACCCTGGCCAGCACGTCTCCCGAGGCGACACCTTGCTGGTGCTGGACATCGGCGACTTCGAACTGGCCCTGCGCTCGGCGAAAAACCGTGTCAACGCCGCCCAGGCACAGCTGCGCCAACGCCGCGATGACGAAAATCGCTACCAGCGCCTGGCCAGTACCGGCGCCGTGTCGCGGCAGATCTTCGACCAGTCGGCCACCAACCTGCGCGTCGCCGAAGCTGAACTGGCCTCGGCACAATCCGACGCCAGCCAGGTCGAAAACCGCCGCACCTACTCCATCCTCAATGCCGATGGCGACGGCATCATCACGGACGTGCGCGTGGACCGCGGCCAAGTCGTCGCAGAAGGCCAGATCGTTGCGCGCCTGGCCCACGACGGCGCCCGTGAAGCCATCGTCAACCTGCCGGAAAACCAGCGCGACCAAGCCTCGCAAAAGGCTCTGGCCTTCCCCTTCGGCGCGCCGGATCAAGCCGTCACCGCCACCCTGCGCGAACTGTCCGCCAGCGCTGACCCGACCACGCGCACCTACCGCGCGCGGTATGTATTGCACGGCGCCGTAGACCGTTTCGCCCTCGGTTCGACCATCACCGTGCGCCTGCAAGGGAACGGCCAACCCCAGCAAACCCGCGTGCCCATCGGCGCACTGCAGGATGCGGGGCAAGGCACCGGTGTGTGGCTGATTGGCGCTGACAACAAGGTCACGTTCGCGCCGGTCAACGTCGCCAGCCTTGGCCAGGAAGACGCCCTGCTCAACAGCGGCGTGGCCCCCGGCCAAACCGTCGTCGCACTCGGCGCGCACCTGCTGCACAGCGGCGACGCGGTACGCCTGCTGCCCGCGCAGGAACTGGCCCTCAACCGTAAACAGGACCACTGAGCATGCGCGGCATCAACCTCTCCGAACTCGCGGTAAAACACCGTGCGGTCACGCTGTTCCTGATCATTGCGATCCTCGCCGCCGGGGTCTTCTCGTTCGGCCAACTGGGCCGCGCTGAAGACCCGTCGTTTACCGTCAAGGTGATGACCATCACCGCCGCCTGGCCCGGCGCAACGGCTCAGGAAATGCAGGAACAGGTGGCTGACCGCCTGGAAAAACGCCTGCAGGAACTGGACTATTACGACCGCGTCGAAACCATCGCCCAGCCGGGCTTTGTCTCGATGCGCATGACCTACAAGGAGTCCACGCGCGCCAGCGAGATCCAGGACCTGTTCTACCAGACGCGCAAAAAACTCAGCGATGAAGCCGCAAAACTGCCCAAAGGTGTGATCGGGCCGTTCTTCAACGATGAATATTCCGACGTGTATTTCGCCCTGTACGCCCTGGAAGCCGAACACCTGCCCCATCGCCAGCAGGTACAGATGGCCGAGGATTTACGCCAGGGTTTCCTTAACCTGCCGGGCGTGAAGAAGGTCAATATTCTGGGCGAGCAGGCGCAGCGAATCTTCGTCGAGTTTTCCTATGAGCGTTTGGCGACGCTGGGCATCAAGCCCGAGCAGATTTTTTCCGCGTTGGCCGCACAAAACGCCGTGGCACCGTCGGGGTTCGTCGAGACTGCCGGGGCCCGCGCGTATATCCGTGTCGACGGCGCCTTCGACAGCCTGGCGCTGATTGAAAACGTGCCCGTGGAAGCCAACGGTCGAGTGTTGCGCATCGCCGATGTAGCCACGGTCAGCCGAGGTTATGAAGACCCGCCCAGCTACCGCATCCGCCACCAGGGCGACCCGGCGCTGATGCTTGGCGTGATCATGGAAAAACACTGGAACGGCCTGGAACTCGACAAGAGCCTTAAGGCCCAGGAAGCCAAAATCCAGGCCGACCTGCCGCTGGGGGTGAATTTCGCCAAGGTTTCTGACCAGGCAAAAAACATCAGCCTGGCGGTGAACGAGTTCATGCTGAAATTCTTCGTCGCCCTGGCCGTGGTGATGGTCATCAGCCTGCTGGCGCTGGGTTTTCGCGTCGGTTTGGTGGTCGCCGCAGCGGTGCCACTGACCCTTTCGGTGGTGTTCGTAATCATGTTGCTGACCGGGCGCGAGTTCGACCGTATCACCCTTGGCGCGCTGATCATCTCCCTCGGCTTGCTGGTGGACGACGCCATCATCGCCATTGAAATGATGGTGGTGAAACTGGAGGAAGGCTTCGATCGGATTCACGCCGCCACGTTTGCCTGGAGTTCCACTGCCGCGCCGATGCTCACTGGCACGCTGGTCACGATCATCGGTTTTCTGCCGGTGGGGTTTGCGCGTTCGGCCGCCGGGGAATACGCCGGCAATATCTTCTGGATCGTCGGCTTTGCGCTGATCTCGTCCTGGCTGGTGGCGGTGGTCTTCACTCCGTATCTGGGCGTTAAACTGCTGCCGCACATCAAACCGGTGCCCGGCGGCCATGACGCGATTTATGCCGGGCGCTACTACCAGAAACTGCGCAGCCTGGTAGAGGCCTGCATGCGCAGGCGCTGGCTGGTCACCGGCCTGGTGGTCAGCGCGTTTGTATTGTGCGGGCTGGGCATGGGCGTGGTGAAGAAGCAGTTCTTCCCCAACTCCGACCGTTCCGAGCTGATTCTTGAGGTGTACATGCCGCCCGGCACTGCCTTCAAAGCCACTGAAGCGGTGGCGGCGCAGGTGGAAAAAGCGCTGATGCAAGAACCACAAACCAGTGTCGTCGACACTTATGTAGGCGGCGGTGCGCCACGCTTTTTCCTCTCGCTGAACCCCGAACTGCCCGACCCGGCGTTCGCCAAGCTGATCGTGCAAACCCCTGATTCCCATGCCCGCGATGCCCTGAAGCTGCGCATGCGTGAGCGCATTGCCGCCGGTGAGTTTCCAGCGGCGCGGGTGCGCGTGACGCAACTGCTGTTTGGCCCGCCGGTGCCCTTCCCCGTAGTGTTTCGCGTGTCGGGCCCCAATCTGGAGGTGCTGCGTGGTGTGTCCGAAGACGTGCGCAAAGTCGTCGCCGCGAACACGCTGACCAAAGATGCCTTCCTCGATTGGGGCGAGCGCACCAGCGGCTATCGCCTGGTCCTCGATCAGGATCGCCTGCGCCTGCTGGGCTTTACCCCCAACGAGGTCAAGTCCCAGCTCAATGCCCTGCTCAGCGGCAACCCGATCACTGAAGTGCGCGAAGGCAATCGTACGGTGTCCGTGGTCGCCCGCGCCCAGGGCAACCAGCGCGAGAACCTCGGCAACCTCAACAACATGACCCTGACCAACAGCGCCGGCACCTCGGTGCCACTGGCCCAGGTCGGGCATTTCCAGGCGGTGATGGAAGAGCCTATCCTCAAGCGACGCAACCGCGCGACCACCGTGGAAGTGCGCGCCGACATCATCGACGGCGTGCAACCGCCTGACGTGGAAATGGCCGTTTACAAAGACCTGCAACCGCTGATCGCCAAGCTGCCCGCCGGTTATCAAGTCGACATCGGCGGCCCGGTGGAGGAAAGCGCCAAGGCCAACGTCGCGCTGGCCGCCCTCTTCCCGATCATGATCCTGTTGACCCTCACCGTAATCATGTTCCAGGTGCGCTCCTTCGCCGTGATGTTCATGGTCTTCGCCACCGCGCCGCTGGGCTTGATTGGCGCGGTGCCGACCTTGCTGCTGTTCAACCAGCCATTCGGGTTCAACGCGATTCTGGGCTTGATCGGCATTGGCGGCATCCTGATGCGCAACACGCTGATCTTTACCGACCAGATTCGCCAGAACACGGAACACGGCATGGCAATTCGCGAAGCCATCATCGAAGCCACAGTGCGACGCGCAAGGCCGGTGATTTTGACCGCGTTGGCGGCGGCATTGGCCTTTATCCCGCTGACGCTGTCGGTGTTCTGGTCATCCCTGGCCTATGTGCTGATTGGCGGGGTGTTGGTGGGCACGCTGTTGACACTGTTGTTCCTGCCGGCGCTGTGCAGCCTGGTGCTCGACCGGAAGAGCACGAAAGCTGCTGAAACGTCCCACGTGACGGCCAGATAAGCTCTACATCCCTTCTCTGAAAACCTCTGCAAAGTCCTTCGCCTGATCACACAGTGCGAGGGATTGCAGATGGTTTTTTTCGTTAGTGCCCTGATTGTTGGGGCTGTCTCCGCCGCGTCTCCCCCATGGAGACGTCACGCATGAGCAACACCTCCCACATTGCCTTAATCGAACACGAGCTCAATGGCTTTCATCAGAGCCTGGCGGAGTATCGCCAGCAAATGGGCGCCTGGTATTCGCGCGCACTGGATTCGGTCAGCCATGCCGCAGATTTGCCCTCGCTGCTGGGGATGGAGCGGGTGTTGCGGATGGGCAATTCACAGACCGTGGTGAGCACGACTGATCCGGACGTTTTAGGCACTGTCGTGATGTGCCAGCTGGGCGGCGAGCTGAAGATCGAAAGTAAGTTCGAGTCGGTGTATGACGTGCCGATCGGCGATATCCCGGTTGAAGTGATCGGGCTGGATGACGGCAGCTCCACGGTGGTGATGCTCGATGAGCATGGCAAAGGCTCGCACCACTGTGCGGCCGGCGGGCGCTACCAGGTGCGAGTGCAAGGCGGCGTTTCAGAGGAGCAAGTGGATGCGCTGTTTGCCTCCTACGCCGGGCTGACGGCGGACCTGGAGCAGTGGCTGCGCGAGCAATGGAAAGAATTCAAACCGTATTGGCAACAGTCGACCGCCAGCGCAATCGGCAGCGGCGTACTGGCGGGCAGTTGGGCGGCGATCAAGGAAGTGTGGGACAGCCTCAAGCTGGTGCAGGCGATTCTCGAAGACCCGTTGAAGTTCGGCGAGCAACTGGGTGATCAGGCGGCCAAGTTGGCGCAATTGGCTACGGACACGCCGAAGGTCATGGAACAGGCCATGCTGCTCGCCAGTGATGAGGCGGCGCTGTACCTGATGGTGCGCACGGCAATGCTCTGGCTGGCCGCGCTTCCACCGAGCCAGACGGCCGAAATGGCCGCTGGGTTTGTGGTGTCGTTGCTGATTGATCTGGTGATTGGCGCGGTGCTGACCATCGCGTTGCCGGCGGCAGGTGTGGCTTATCTGGGGTTGCGGCTGGTCAAGTACGGTAAGCAGATTCTGAATGCTGCAGTGGGCTTTGTCAGGAGCCTGCTCGGGATTCTGACGAAGTTCATGCAGGCGGTGGATCGCTACAAGGCAGTGGCGGTTCGCGGCGTGGTGGGCGGGTTGAAGCAAGGCACGATGCAGATGCGCTGGCGGGCGCGGCAGAACGCGGTGCTTAAGCAGAAAGAGCATGTCGACGATGTGCCCTCCTCTGGGAAGAATCAGAACGGAGATGCGGCGGCTTCTGCGGATAAGACCGCTACCAACGGTTGCCCGGTGTCGATGGTGACCGGGGAGGAACTGCTGACACTGACCGACGGGACGCTGGACGGGATTTTGCCGTTTGAGTGGACGCGGTTATATCGCACCAGTGCGGTGGAGGTGGACTGCGGGTTGGGGTTTGGCTGGAGTCATTCGCTGGCTCAGCGGCTGGCGGTGGTGGGTGATTTGGTGGTTTGGACGGACCACGAGAATCGGATTACCGAGTTTCCGTTGCCTACTGTTTCCCGGCCTGCGATCACCAATAGCCTCGCTGAAGCTGCGATTTATTTGGGTTCATTGCCTGACGAGTTAGTGCTGGCTCAGGGCTCGCGGTTCTACCACTTTCGCGATGGTTCGCTAACAGCGATCAGCGACACATACGACAACAGGCTGCGGATTTTTCGGGACCTGCTGGGACGGGTTGAGCGGCTCGATAACGGTGTGGGTCGTTCGCTGCTTTTGCGCTATGAGCATGGCCACATTGTTGCGGTGGATTACCAGGTTCATCGGGCTGACGGGCCTGGGCCGTTTGTTTGGGTTACTGAGCAGAACGTCGTTTCCTACGCATACGACGAATCAGGACGACTGGCTTCGGCGACCAATGCCGTAGGCGAAAGTGAGGTTTATCGGTACGACGAGCAGCACGTCATTCTTGAACGCCAGTTGGCCGGTGGGGCGAGTTTCTTTTGGGAGTGGGAACGCTCTGGCAAGGCGGCACGGTGTGTTCGGCACTGGGCCAGTTTTTCGCAGATGGACACGCGGTATGTGTGGGGTGATGACGGCAATGTCACGGTTCACAACGCCGATGGTAGCCAGGAAGTGTACGTGCACGATCAGCGTGCGCGGCTGGTGCAGCGTGTTGACCCTGATGGCGCGCAGCACCTCAAGTCCTACGACGACAAAGGCCGGCTGACAGTTGAGCAGGACCCGCTGGGTGCGGTGACGGCGTATGAATACGACGACGCCGGACGGTTGGTGGCGCTATTTCCCGGGGACGATGAACCGACTTCCTACGAGCATGACAACGGTTTCGTACGCGTTGTACGTCGTGGTGACGCGATTTGGAAGTATGAGCGCAATGATCAGGGCGATGTCACGCGTAAGACCGATCCTTCCGGCAGCGTTACCGACTACAGCTACAACAAACACGGGCAACTGACGGGGGTTTGGTATCCCGACAACAGCTGTCATCGGCTGGTGTGGAATGAGCGAGGGCAGCTCACTGAGGAACAACTACCCAATGGCGGGGTTAAGCGCTATCGCTATGACGACTTGGGCCGACAGGTTGCGCGCGAGGATGAATTTGGCGCCCTGACTCAGTACCAGCTGGACAATGTTGGTCGGCTGACTCGCGTGGTTCTGCCGGGCGGCACTACGCGGGAATATAGCTACAACCCCTACGGAAAAATCACCGCTGAACGTGATGAGCTGGGGAACGTCACCCGTTACGAATACGGCGACGGCCTGCACCTCATCAGCCGCCGCCTCAATGCTGACGGCACCCAAGTCAAATACCGCTACGACAACACGCGGTTATTGCTGACCGAAATCGAGAACGAGGTCGGCGAGACCTATGCGCTGCAATACCATCCCAACGGCCTGATCCAGCAAGAGACTGGCTTTGACGGCCAGCGCACCGCCTACCTCTACGACCTCAACGGCAACCTGCAGGAAAAGACCGAGTACGGCGACGACGGCAGCCAGCTAATCACATGCTACGAGCGAGACCACGCCGGGCGCCTTGTAAGAAAAACCCTCCCCGACGGCAAAACCGTCGATTACACCTACGACCGTCAAGGCAATCTCCTCGGCGTCAACGACGGCCACTGGGCGCTGGCCTACGAATACGACCAGCAAAACCGCCTCACCGCCGAACACCAAGGCTGGGGCACATTGCGCTATGGCTACGACGCCTGCGGTCATCTGAAAAACCTGCGCCTGCCGGACAACAACCGCCTCACCTTCAATCATGAAAAAGGCGGCCATCTTGCCACCGTCGAGTTGAACGGCGCCCCCCTCACCTCCCACCTATTCAAGGCAGGCCGCGAACGCCAACGCCAGCAAGGCCAACTGATCAGCCACTACGGGTACGACGAGCAAAACCGCCTGCACGCCCACGTAGTCACTCAGCAGAAACACGATCTCTACCAACGCCACTACGACTACGACAAAACCGGGAACCTCAGCCGCATCCTCGACACCCGCAAAGGCGAACACCATTACCAGTACGACCCCCTCGCCCGCCTGACCCGCGTCGCTCACTCGCAAGACGAGCAGGAACGCTTCGGCCACGACCCGGCGGGCAACCTGCTGATGCAGGATCGCCCCGGACCGGACATCGTGGCTGGCAATCGGTTGATGATTCAGGGCGATCATCAGTACGACTACGATGCCTTCGGTAATCTGATCCGCGAACGGCGTGGGCGCGAACACCGGTTAGTCACCGAATACCGCTACGACTGCCAGCATCGGCTGATTGGCATTACCCAACCAGACGGACAAACCGCCAGCTACCGCTACGACCCGTTCGGTCGGCGCATCAGCAAAACCGTTGACGACATAACGACCGAGTTCTTCTGGCAAGGCGACAAGCTGATCGCCGAACACCACGCCGATCGCCACCGCAGCTACATTTACGAACCTGATAGCTTCCGACCGCTGGCGCTACTGGAAGGCTTTGGCCCAAAAGAAACCAAGCCCTTCCACTACCAACTCGACCACCTAGGTACACCGCAGGAACTCACCAGTCCCAGTGGCGAAATCGTCTGGTCCGCGCATTACAAGGCCTACGGCAAAATCAGTCGGTTGGATGTCGGAAAAATCGACAACCCGCTGCGCTTTCAGGGCCAATACTTCGACCCGGAAAGCGGCCTGCACTACAACCGCCATCGCTACTACAATCCGGATATTGGTCGTTACCTGACGCCGGACCCGGTGAAATTGGCTGGCGGGATCAATGCGTACCAATACGTGCCCAATCCTACGGGATGGGTAGATCCGTTGGGGTTGAATGCCTGCCCCGGCGGGAACGGATGCAAGTCAGACAGTACACTCCGAGAACCTACAGCAGGGGTTAATCAAGGGGAGCCGGTTTTACCGCAACTGAGTCGTGCGCAGAGACAGGCACGTATCAATGAGCTTGGCGAAGCAAATGCTCATCGGCGCTTAACAGAACTGGAGGCATCAAACCCTGGGGCGCACTTTCTTGAAAAGCACGGAGCACAAACGACACTGGAATCTCAATTGGAACGGGTACAAACAGCAAAAAACCCCACTACTGGAGAGATAGAAAGGTACACAAGTGGCCCACACGCAGGAGCCCCCAGAACGCCTAGTGCTGCGACCCACTTCCTGAGCCACAGAGATCAACTAAATGCAATCTACCGTGCACAGTTCATACTCAAGCACGTCAATTTGTCCGCGTCGAGACAACCTATGAACATGGGGAAAATAATTGGCGAGGGCTACAAAAAAGATGGCTACAAATACGGAAAAACAAAAAAAGCCAAAGTTATCCTGAATGAAGCTGGGCAACCTATCACAGCCTATGGAGATTTCTAATGAAATTTAAACCATGCTTATCAATCACCCAAGGCCTTCTATTCACTTACTGCATAGAAAACTCGTACAATCCGGAAAGGGAGGAATTAATTTCCTCAAAGAATGTAAATCTCGAAAAAGACCTTAAAGAATTATTTGAAAAGTTAACAAAGCCAGAATTCATGAAATATAAGCATGACGAAAGACAGTGGCACATTGATACGCTGCAGCATTTTCTAGCAGTAGGAGACAGCTTTGACTCTGTGTTTTACCTCTTTGACACGTACTTTGAAGATGAAATCCTGGACAAAAGAAAATTCATGAACACCTTACTTAGCTGTTTATTAAGTTACGATGCTGAAGCTACTGCAAACGAATCAACATAGGCGTCACCCACGGCATAAGCGTTATCTCCGCCCTCAAAAAAAGGAAAACCCATGAGCATCGTTAAAAACCATAGCGCCGAAATACCCGATACAGCCCTAAAACAGCGATCTATCGACGGCACTAACCCTATCACCGGAGAAAAAGGCGCAATAAAACCAAGCGCTCAATTCAAAAACTATAGAGTACAACTTGCAGTACTTGAAGAATCCACTTCAAGAAGTGTACGCAAACTAGAGATTTTTACAGGAGAGGATGAATATGGAAACCCTATTGTTGAAATGGAAATGCAAGGGTGCGGGCGGGGCTACATACCCAATGAACAATGTTTCGAGTCCCCCGAACTCAATGAAAACATGAACAGAGCCGTTGCAAAATTCGATCGTGAGACAAAACGACTCTACACCGCCTTTCCCGTGAGTAAACGCTAATGTTGAAACACCCGTTCCTTAACATACCGTACGTGCCAAAATTGCAATATTTCCTGGGAGGGTTCGATATTTACGACCGCGAGGATACTCTGGGGGCCGCCATTGCAACTTATGACATAAACCTACCCGAAGATAGAGCCTATCTAATCAAACATCTGATTATCGACAGAAGCTCAGACTTAAGCTACAGGCACAAAAAGAGCCTAATCGACGTTCTAAGTGCAGCTCTTGATAATAACGAATACAACTTTTCAAAAATTTTGCACCAAGACCTTAACTCCCATTGCTCACTACCTTGCGGGTGGGACCGTATGGACAACCCCAGAAGCTTCTTCGAAGACATTTTCAGACTCGCTAATGAGGGCTGGCGAGACGACCTTGAAAAAGCAAGCCTCGAGGACCAATCCACTTGGCAAGAATAAGACGTCCCCCTGTGGCTTGCTCGCGCCGGGCTGCGCAGCGGCCCCAATAATGACAACGAACCTATTCAGACAGATTCGCATCGCCGGGTATGGGGCTGCTACGCAGCCCAACGCGAGCAAGCTCGCTCGCCACAAGTAACTCGTCGACCTGAAAGGCGTGCTCACCCAAAGCAAATGAGCCGCCCACTCAAATCACCGCTTCGAAAGCTCCACAATCATCCGACTCAACAAATAAACCCGCGGCACCACGCTCTCCACCTCCGCATACTCCTCCGGCGTGTGAATATTCCCACCGACAATCCCAAACCCATCCAGCGTAGGCGTCCCTACCCCGGCTGACAAACTCGCGTCCGCTGCCCCGCCACTGCCTTCAATCGTCAACGTGCGCCCCAACTCCCCATAAATCCCCTGGGCAATCGCCACCAACTTGTCCGACTCCGGCGTCTGCGGCATCGGCGGCAGGCCGCGCAGCAACGTAGTCTTCACCTCGGTATCCGGAATTAGCTTGTTCGCCGAAACACGGGCCAAGTCCTTCTCGATCCGATCAAACTCTTCCGGCAACGCCGCGCGTACATCGGCCTTGGCCGTGGCCTGATCGGGGATGACGTTGGTTCGGTCACCGGCCTTGATCACTGTGAAGTTGATGGTGGTTTTCTTCTCTTCATCACCCAACTTGCCCAGTTGCAAAATCTGGTGGGCCGCTTCCATGGCCGCATTGCGCCCCAGTTCTGGCGCAACGCCTGCATGGGCGGCTTTGCCTTTGACTTCAACCACCGCTGTGGCGCTGCCTTTGCGCCAGACCACTAACCCATCGGCGGGGCGGCCGGGCTCAAGGTTGAGGGTGACGTCGTGGCCCTTGGCCGTTTTGCGAATCAGCTCGGAAGCCGTCTCGGAACCGGTTTCTTCGCTGGCGTCGAGCAGGAAGGTGATTTGCGCATAGTCCTTGAAGCCCTGGTTTTTCAGGACTTTGAGCGCGTAGATGCCGGCAACGATGCCGCCCTTGTCATCCATAACGCCGGGGCCGTAGGCGCGGCCGTCCTTGATGTGGAACGGGCGTTCGGCGGCCGAGCCTTCCTTGAACACGGTGTCCATGTGGGCCATCAGCAGGATTTTGGCTTTGCCGGTGCCCTTGAGGGTAGCGATCACGTGGCTGTTGTTGGCGGCTTTGTCCGGCACCAGCTCAATCGAGAAGCCGAGTTGTTTCAGCTCGTCCACGGCGATGTCGCGCACTTGGGTCAGGCCCGGCTCGTAGCCGGAGCCGGAGTCGATATTCACCAGGCGTTCCAGCAGTTTCAGGGCCTCGGCCTTGTACTGTTCGGCATCTGCCTGGATTTGTGTGTGGGGTTCGGCGCTGTAGGCAGGCACGGCGAAGGACAAGGCCAGGGTCGCAGCCAGGAGGGTACGGGAGAAGGTGAAGAGCATGAACCGATCCTTGTTTATTGTTGAGAGGTGCTGCGACACCCTACCCCACTAAACCGACCGCAACCAACTGCCCTGCACTGAACTCACGCGGTTGCGCCCGCTGCTCTTGGCTTCATACAAGGCTTGGTCGGCGTCGTTGAGCCAACGGGTGGAATCGGGATGCGACGGTTGATACGGCGCCAGGCCGATACTCAAGCTGGCGCGCAAGGTCGGGTCCTGGGCGTAGGCCAGCGCGTTGAAGCGGTCGCGCAGGGCATCCATCACTTCGGTGGCGCGGTTGAGGGGCATGTCCGGCAGGATCACGCAGAATTCATCGCCGCCGTAACGTCCGGCGAGGTCGGTGACGCGCAGGTTTTGGCGCAGCACTTTGCTCAATTGGCGCAGGACGATGTCGCCGGTGACGTGGCCGTAGGTGTCGTTGATGATCTTGAAGTGGTCGATGTCGATCAGTGCGATGGCGGCGCCAGCCCCGCTTCGGCGGCAACGTTGAAACTCGATCTCGAGGTGGTCTTTCCAGGCGCCGTGGTTAAGCAGGCCGGACAAGCTGTCAGTGCGGCTCAGGGCCAGCAATTCGCGCTTGTGTCGGGCCAGGGTCACGGCTTGGCGATAGCAAATCCAGCCCAGCGCCAGGGGATAGAGCATCAGAATGGGCAGGCAGGCATACAGCTGGGTCTGGGTAGTGACCGCAATAAACGCGGGCGCGAATATCAACAACGACGCGCCGATACCCAAGGCCTGCGCTACCCAACCGGCAAACATGAAGCGCGGCCCGCCGATGGCGACGTTGTTCATGGTCATCATCGACAGCGTGGTCACGCTGGGCAGCGGGTTGAAGTGCATGGCGCCGACCCAGAAGCCGCCGCAAAACGAATCAAACAAAAGGTTGCGCCGCTCACTGCGCAGGGTACTGGTGGCACGCAGGGAAGATTGATAAGCCAGATGCGGCCAGACGAATGCGTTGATCAGCATCCAGGCCCACACCCAAACCGGCGGATGCAGCGGGTACATGCCAAACACCACACACACAAAGCCGAGCGTGAGCCCCAGGGTGCGCGATTTATACAACCGTGAAGCGAGCGGAAGTCCATTTCCTCCGGCGGCTGACATGGTGGCGTGTGATCCTGGATGAATGCCTGGAGTCTATCAGGGGAACGGCAAATAGCCACTATCCCTCATGACCCCGCTCAGTGCGAAAAACCCCGCGCCAGCATCACGGCTACGCCGAGCAACAACACGGCCGTGATTCGCTGCAACAACACCCGGCGCTTTGGGTCTTCCAGCACGTGCTTGATGCGCTGGCCGAAATAGCAGTACAGGCAACCACTGGCAAATTGCAGCGTCAGAAATGTCAGCCCGAGGATGGCGATATCCGCCGCTGAACTGTGCTCCCCTGAGCCTGCGAACTGCGGGAACACGGCGCTGAACATAATGATGGTCTTGGGGTTGGAAAACCCGGTCAGCAAGCCCTTGCCGAACAGGCTGCGCGAGCCTTCAACGGCAGCGGCCTTGCCGAGCGACACGCCGCTGCTGGTCCACTGCTTGTAGGCCAGGTAAAGAATGTAGGCAACGCCGACAAACTGGATGGTCTGGGTAATCGCGATGTTGCCTTTGATCAGCTCCGAAAAACCCACGGCAAAAATCAGGATCGAAATCAGGTACGACACACTGGCGCCAATTTGCGCCGGGATCGAACTGCGCAGGCCGTCCTTCAAACCCAGGCTCAACAGCAGCAATGTCATGGGGCCGGGACTGAAGGTCATGGTGGCGCAAAACAACAGAAAATAGAGAAACGAAGACAGCGTTAACGCAGTTGTCATGGTCCGGGACCTTGGGTCTATAGAAACAACAGCAACGGGGTGGACACCGCAGCGCCCACCCCATGGCCCATCAGGCAACCGCGATTTCGGTCGTCAGGGATTCGCGGTACATCAGCGCCAGGTCTGCCAGGGCGGCCTTGGCGGTCTGGTTGCGGGTTTCGAACGCCACCAAGCCTTTCCAGTTGGTTTCGACAATGGCCTGCACCACATCGGCGTAGTCACAATTGCCATCGTGAATACCGAAGTGCTGGTCTTGCACGCCGTTGTTGTTGCTGAAGGAAATACCCTTGATCAGGTGGTGATACTTGCGCACCACTTCGGCGGGCAGGCCGTTCTCGATATTGGCGTGGCCCGCATCCAGGAAGAAGTACACATTGCTGTGTTCCTGCAGCCGCTCAAACACAAAGGCGTATTCAGTTTCATGGGTGAAGATGTAGTGGAACGGCCGGTAGTTGACGTAGTTGGACAGGTTTTCCAGGTAGATATCGGTGCCCCGGGCTTCGGCATAGCGCGCCAGTTCCTGTACCGACTTGAGGTAGTGCTCCAGGGCGACCTTCTTGGCCATCAACACCATTTTCGGCTCGACGATGCAGCCGCCGTGGATGATCAACGGCGCGCCCAGACGGCTGGCGATGTCGATCTCTTTCTTCACGTAGTCCACCGCTGCCGCCCGGAACGCCTCGACGTCGCTGCCCAGCGGCGCCTTGAAGTTACCGTGGAAAATCGGCTTCACGCCGGTCGCCGCGATCTGCGCCTGCACATCGGCGATGCGCTCATCGGTCCAGTCGTCGACCATTTCGCCAAACAGGCTGCCGTCGATGTACCAGTGGGTGCAGTCACCTTCAATGGCGGTTTGCAGGCCTTTTTCGGCGCCGAGGTATTTCTGGTGGGCCACGCCGGTACAAAACGGCACGGTAGGGTTGATCAGTTTGCTTTCCATGGTGCGATTCCTTTCGTTGATGGAGCTTAAAGTTCGATGGCCATGAAATCGGCCTTGGTCACGCCGCAGTCCGGGCATGTCCAGTCTTCCGGCACCTCTTCCCAAGGGGTGCCGGCCGGGATTCCGTCTTCGGGAATGCCCAATTCTTCTACGTACATAAAGCCGCAGGGTGCGCACATATAAGTCTTCATGAGAATGCGAAATCCATTGCTCGCTTGTAGGAAATTTCGCCAATTCCTGGCGAGATGGCGCGCAGTCTAGGGGAGCTGCATTGCACAAGGCAGGTAAAGTGAGGCCTAATCCCGCCTAACTTCACCGGTAAAAACACCGGCAAAGAAAGGGAAGGTTTATGTTTGTATCCGCCATCGCGTTCGTGGAAGGCACGCCCAAGGTCCAGCAGATTGTCGAGGCGTTCAGCCAGGCCATCGAAAATGGCGAATGGGCACCCGGCAGCAAGTTGCCGTCGGTGCGTGAATTGACCCAAACCCTGAGCGTCAGCAAGTTCACCCTTAATGAGGCGCTGGACCGCCTGCGCGGGCGCAACCTGCTGACGTCCAGCCAGGGCCGCGGCTACTTTGTGGCCATGGACACCGCACGCCCCGCCTCGGTGGCCTGGGTAGATTTGCTGCCCCAGGACCTGCTCAGCGTCCTGCGCCGCCCGCTGGTGGCCGCCGGCGGCGAGCTGCGCCCCGGCGGCGGCCACTTGCCGGAAGAATGGCTGAACGCTGAGGCCATCCGCCAAGCCATGCGAAGCGTGGTGCGCGCACCGTCGTTGCGGATTGCCGGGCTGGGCACGCCGGCCGGACTGCTGCCGCTGCGCCAGGCCCTGCAACAGAAGCTGCACGCCGAAGGCCTGTCGGTGCCGTTGGAGCAAATCATCACCACGCCCAATACCGTGCAGGGGCTGGACATGCTGATGCGCCTGCTCGCCCGCCCCGGCGACACGGTGCTGCTGGACGCGCCGTGCTATTTCAACTTTCACGCCAACCTGGCGTTGCACGGGGTCAAGGTGGTGACCATCCAGCGCCGCCCCGACGGCTTCGACTTCACCGCCCTCGAACACCTGCTGGCCGAGCATCGCCCCAGCCTCTACCTGACCACCAGCGTGTTGCATAACCCCACCGGCCACTCATTCAGCCCCAGCCAGGCGTTTCGCCTGCTGCAACTGACTCAGCAATACCACTGCCATATCGTCGAGGATGACCTCTACGGCGACCTGCACCCCAACCCACCGCCACGCCTCGCCGCCCTCGCCGGGCTGGACCAGGTCACTTACCTGTCGGGGTTTTCGAAGATCCTCAGCGCCAATACTCGCGTCAGCTACGTGGTGGCCGCGCCACAGCTGGCGGCCAACCTGACCAATATGAAGCTGATGAGCGGCGGCGTGACCTCGGAGCTGTTCGAGCAGATTGTCTACCGCATGCTCAGCGAGGGCAGTTACGCCAAGCACCGCAAGCGCATGGTGCAGCGTCTGATGGAGTCCGGCGGGCGCGTCGAGCAATGGCTCAAACGCTGCGGCTGCGAGCTGCCGATGGCCTATGAGGGCGGAATGTTTATCTGGGCGCGCCTGCCGCCCGGCGTGAACGGCGAGCTGCTGGCTCAGGAAGCGCTGAAACGCAGCATGGTATTGGCCCCCGGTGCGCTGTTCGGCTACGACCCGGCGCACCGCGACTCGATGCGGTTCAACGTGGCCCACACGGATGAGCCACGGGCGCAGCGGGTGTTTGAAGCACTGTTGCTCAAGGCCATGATGGCGGCGCACGCTGTCAGATAACGCCCACGCTTGTGGTAATGCCCTCCTACACGCGTTGGTCGGACCGGTCCGACCGCCGTTATCCGTCATTAATCTGATTTTTTGCAGATTGGATCCCCCTGCTTTTGCCAGGCTGTACTAGCATACGAGTCGCGGGAGCATTATCACTGTAGGTTATTCACATACGTTACCTTCTTAAATCCCGTCGCTATAAGGCTGAATTCCTACACTCGAAACTCATGGATGAATTGATGAATTCACACCTGTTCCCACATATAGGCAAGGTCATCGCAAGCACCGGCAGTCGCCATTTCCCACGCATGCTGCATGACCTGATCCTCACTCAATTGGCAGTGGACGCCACGCATATCACCCAACTGCGGGTGAACCCCGAAGGCAATACCCGTCGCAAGATCAGCCCGGTCTACACCGATTCGGTGGTGGCCCTGGGCGAAGAGCAACCCGCCGCACAATTGCACCTCACGCGCCGCAAGGACGATGTGCGCTATGTGCTGTCGGTGTACCGCTCGCACCAGTCCGAAAGCTTTTCGCCGCAGGAACGCAGCATGCTGCAGGAGTTCTCCACCCTGCTGCTGCCGATGGTAGAAAAGCACATCGCCGCGATTCAGCCGTGCCCCCCGAACAGCGCGCCGGCAGTGCCGGAAAACCAGGGCATCGAAAGCCTGCGCAGGCGTATTGAAGAACGCCTGGTGCAGTCAGGGCTGACCTTGTCCAACCGCGAACTGGAAGTGTGTGTCGGGCTGCTGGCCGGGCGGACTGCGCCGGAGCTGGCGGAACAACTGACGCTGAAGGTCAACACCATTGAAAGCTACTTGAAGCGCGCGGCGATCAAGCTGGGGATCAGCGGGCGGCATTCGTTGTTGCGGTGGATGTATTCGACTGAGGAAGGCGCCAGTTTTTAAGCCAACACCGATCTAAAATGTGGGAGCGGGCTTGCTCACGAATGCGGAGTGTCAGCCAGTAAATCTGGTCCTGACACACCGTATTCGCGAGCAAGCCCGCTCCCACATTTGATCTGCATTTTGTCAGTGAGAGTTGCTCCGCTCAGTCTCTTGCCAATGCTTCAATCGGGTCCAGCCGCGCCGCGTTCCGGGCGGGCACAAAACCGAACACAATTCCGATCAGCGTCGAGCACGCAAAGGCCGTGACAATCGAGCCGACTGAAAACACCATTTCCCACTCCTTCACAAACAACGAAAACAGGTAGCCGATGGCATAGGACAGCGAGATCCCGATGATCCCGCCGATCAAACACACCATCACCGCCTCCACCAGGAACTGCTGACGAATATCCGACTGCCGCGCGCCCACCGCCATGCGAATACCAATCTCGCGGGTGCGTTCGGTGACCGACACCAGCATGATATTCATCACCCCGATGCCCCCCACCAACAACGAAATCACTGCGATCAGCGACAACAGCAGCGCCAGCGAGCGGCTGGTTTTCTGCACGGTTTGCATGATGCTGTCGAGGTTATTAGTGAAGAAATCCTTGGTGCCATGGCGTTGCAGCATCAGCTTGTTGACGTTGTCTTCCACCACTTTGCTAGGCTGGCCATCCTTGATGCGCACGGTGATGCTGTCCAAGTGGCGCTGGCCCAAAAGCCTCCCCGCCGCGGTTTCATACGGCACCCACACGTTGAGTGCCTTGCTCGCGGCGAACATGTTTTTATTGTCAGCCGTCACCCCGATCACCGTGCACGGCAGGTTGCCGATCAGGATCACCTGGCCCAACGGGTCAACATTTGGCCCGAACAGTCGATGCCGAGTGTTGTGGTCGATCACCACCACCTGCGCCTGACGCCGCGCGTCGCTTTCACTGAAGGCGATGCCGGCTTCGAGTTTCAAGCCCTTGACCTTGAAGTAGCGATCACTCACACCGTTCACCTGGGCATCCAGGTCGATATTGCCAAAGCGCAGCAACAGATTTCGCCCCACCACTGGCGTGGCACTGTCGACGTAATACAGCTGGTTCAACGCCTCCACATCCGAAGGCATCAAGGTCTCGATGGCCGAGGCGCGACTGTCGCCAAAACTGGTGCCGGAAAAGATGTCGATGGTGTTGCTGCCTATCGCCTGAATGTCCTTCAGTACATACCGCTTGGCGCCTTCGCCGATGGCCGAGATCGACACCACAGAGGTGATGCCAATCACAATGCCGAGCATGGTCAGCAAGGTGCGCATGCGGTGCGACACCAGCGCCACCCAGGCCATGTTGAACGCTTCCTTGAACAGCCCGAGGCTCGCCACCAAGCGCCGTGCGCCGCTGCGTTTGGGCTCGATGGGCGCATCGCTCGGCAGTTCCAGGCCGACACTGGCGTTGGCCTTGTCGCTGACAATCTCGCCATCGCTGACCTCGACAATGCGCTGGGCATTCGCTGCCACCTTGGGGTCGTGGGTGACAATAATGACCGTGTGCCCGGCCGCGTGCAGCTCGGCGAGGATGCGCATCACCTCCTTGCCGCTGTGAGTGTCGAGGGCGCCAGTGGGCTCGTCGGCGAGGATCACTTCGCCGCCGTTCATCAACGCCCGCGCAATACTCACCCGCTGCTGCTGCCCGCCAGACAACTGGCTCGGCCGGTGCGTCGTGTGCCCCGCCAACCCCAGCCGCTCAAGCAATTCCCGCGCGCGGCTGTGGCGCTGAGTCTCCGGGGTGCCGGCATAGATCGCCGGCATTTCCACGTTGTGCAAGGCACTCAGGTGCGCCAATAAATGGTAGCGCTGGAAGATAAACCCGAAGTAATCGCGGCGCAGTTCCGCCAGCTGTTCATCGCCCAACGAGCGGGTTTCGATGCCATTGATCTTGTAGCTGCCGGCGGTGGCGTAATCCAGGCCGCCGAGGATGTTCATCAGCGTGGACTTGCCCGAGCCCGAAGCGCCGATGATCGCGACCATTTCCCCGGCATGAATCGTCAAGTCGATACCTTTGAGCGCAATGAATTCGCGCTCGCCGGCCATGAAACTGCGGGTGATGCCCTTGAGTTCCAACAGTGGCTGGGTCATCCGTCAGCTCCCTGCCACGGCTGGGGTTGCATCGCCGATCACCACTTTATCGCCCTCGGCCAGGCCTTCGAGGACCTGCACCTTGACGTTGTTGTTGATGCCGGTTTTCACATCCCGCGACACTGCTTTGCCTTTGGCATCCAGCACGCGCAACGGGTAGCTGCCATCGTTGTTACGCGCCCCCAGTGCCGCCACCGGGATCATCAACGCCGCCTGAGCCGTGTCGAGCACGATGCGCACCTGGGCGGTCATGGCGATACGCAGGCGATGGTCGGGGTTGGGCACGTCGAACAGCGCGTTATAAAACACTGCGGTGTTCTGTTTCGGGGTGCCTGCGGTCTGGGTTTCAAGGAAGTTCTGCGGCGCCGGCTCCGTGCCGCGCAGCTTGGCGTAATAGCGTTTGTCGGCCTCGCCGAGGATGGTGAAATACACCTGCTGGCCGGGGCTGATGTGGATCACATCTGCTTCCGAGACCTGGGCCTTGACGGTCATGGTGTCCAGGTCGGCCAGCTTGAGCAGTACCGGCGCCAGCTGGCTGGCGATTACGGTCTGGCCTTCCTGGGTGACGATGCCCACCACGTCGCCGTCGATGGGCGCGTTGATGCGGGTGTAGTCCAGGTTGACCTTGGCGGTGTCGATCTGGATGTGCGCACTTTTGATTTGCGCGTCCAGGGACAACAGGTTGGCTTGCTGCACCTGATAGGTGGATTCAGCGTCTTCAAAATCCTGACGCGAGACCGACTCGTCGACTTGCAGACCTTTGTAGCGCTCATACACCGACTTGGCTTGCCTGAGCTGCGCCGCCGTGGCGCGACGTTGGGCCTGGAGGTTTTCTTCGTCGACCTGGGCTTTGCGCAGGGTGTTTTGCAGGATCAGCGGGTCGATTTCGGCGAGCCACTGGCCCTTCTTCACCTTGTCGCCGACTTTGACCTTGAGGGATTTGAGTTGGCCGGAGACTTGGGCGCCGACGTCGACCTGTTTGATGCCTTCGAGCAGGCCGGTGGCCAGGACGGCGTTTTCGATGTCACCGCGTTCGGCGGTGGCGGTGAGGTATTGGGGGGCGTCGGCGGGGGCCTGGACGGCGTAGACCACTAGGCCGATGGCGACTGCCAGGATGGCGAGCATTCCGAGTTTGCGAAACTTTGACTTTTCCATAAATGACCATGACGGGTGATTGGGTGGAATTTTTAATCGTGTACATATCCGTTTTTTCGGTAACGGCGGCTTATGGTTCCGCTCTTACAGCGGGTCACTTTTGGAAGAGCCCAAAAGTAACCAAAAGGCTATCGCCCCACCACTCGGTGCCTCGCTTAGGCTCGGCATGCCAGCCGACCTGATAGCTGAAACCAAACTCGGTCAACTGTGGGAGCTGGCTTGCCTGCGATGGCCTCAATCGGGTGTGCCTGATGTACCGAAGTGTCTGCATCGCAGGCAAGCCAGCTCCCACAGAAAAGCGAGACAGGCACAAGTACCGCTTTTGATCTGGCTCTTGAACTGGCCTTTGATCTCAATCGCCCCGTAAAACCACGCTGGCCGAACGCAGGCTTGAATCCGTGGGTAACCCGGCAGGACGCCGGGTTAGCCGCGCTGGGCCAGGGATGGCCCATCGCGGCGGCCCACGGATTCAAGCCTTCGTTCTGGCACACCGAGCCTAAGCGAGGTGCCGAGTGGTGGGGCGAGGACCTTTTGGTTACTTTTGGGTCCTTCCAAAAGTGACCCGCTGTAAGAGCGGAACCACAAGTAGCCGTCACAAAAAAAACGGATATGCCCCCAATCAGCAACCTCACGAAACCACCTCCTTAACCCCAACCCCCTCCAACCACCACCGAGCCAGCCCAAACACATTCGGCGTCTTCAGCAACGTAAAATGATTCCCGCCCCCATACCAAACCTCCAACGAACGCCCCTGCCGCCCCCACCCTTCAACCATCAACCCCTGCTCCCGCTGATTCCCCGCCGCATCCAGCGCAGGGTCCTGCGCCAACACCAACCGCACCACCCCCTCAAACCGCCGGGCCGGTCGATACTCGGTGCGCAACGCCGCCGCATACGTGCGCGCCGGCCCCGCCATCGCGTCCGCCGAAGCCCGCACCGGCAACAACCCCACCCCCACCATCCCGGCATGCAAGGCCTGGCGCTGCGCCGTCTCATCCCACTCAGCAAACGCCACCAAATCAATCCCCAACGACTTGCCAGCCGACAACTGCATCGACTCGATCAACCGCACCAGCGCCGCCGTCGTCGTATAAGGCGGCCGCACACCCCCAGGCGCTTCACTGTCGATTACCGTCAACGACACCACCTGCCGCCCAGCCGCCTGCAACCGCAGCGCCATCTCCAGCGCCACCCAGCCGCCAAACGAATGCCCAACCAAATGCACCGGCCCCTGCGGGCACTCTTGCGTCAGCGCCGCCAGATAACACCGCGCCGCCGCCTCAACCTGGCTATGGGGCACCGCCTCACCGTCCAACCCACGCGGCTGCAAACCAAACAGCGGCCAGTCGCGCCCAAGCGCCTCGCTCAAGCCCACAAACCCGGTCACGCTGTCGCCCGCCCCCGGCACACAGAACACCGGCGCATACCCGGCCCGGCCACTTTGAATGCGCAGCAAGGGTTGATGCGCGGCCTGCGTCACGGGCACAGCGCCCGCCAGGGCCTCAGTCATCGCACGGCCCAGCGCCTGAATATGCGGCGCCTGCATCATGCTCTGGTGATCCCCCGGCACCGGCACCTGGTGCAATTGCCCGGCCGCCACAACATCGCCCCAGCCCAGGGATTCACTGCGCCGCGACAACTCGGTGGGGCGCTCCTGGGCACTGAACAACTGCAGCGGAATCGGCAGCGGGAACAGGCTGTAATGCGCCAGCGCATGCCCATGCCCCACTTCACGCGCGATAAAACTCAAGAGATCCGCGTCCGTCGCCGCCGCCATTTGCGCGTATAGCAAACCTTCATCGCGACAGCGTTGCAGCAGGCCCGCAATGTCCAGCTGTCCAACGCGCGCCTCCAGCCTTGCAAGGTTTGCCAGCTCATCCACACCTCCCTGTGCTTTCCAATACGCCGAACACTGCAACAGCAGGTGTCGTTTAAGTGCATCCGGCCCGCTCCAGCGCGCCTTCCCCTGGTCGGTCATGCGCGGCACGTAGCTGTCGATCAAGCCCAGAAATTCCACGGGTTCATCCAGCCCCAACAGTTGCAGCGCAACTTCATAGGCCAGCACGCCGCCAAACGACCAGCCCGCGATACGGTAAGGCCCGTGGGGCTGAATGCCGCGAATCAGGCCGACCAATCGCGCCGCCAGGCCTTCCATGGTGTTCAGGTGCGCCTCACCGAGCGCCATGCCCGGCAGGCCATAAATGGGATAGTCACCCGGCAGGTGTTGGCCCAGCGCCGGGAAGTACACGTCCATGCCGCTGAACTCGTGAACCAGAAACAACGGCGGCTGCGAGCCATGGCTGCGCACGGTGATTACCGTGCTGTCGCGTTCCGGCGCAGCGGTGCGCTGACGCACCATCGTCGCCACAGAGGCCACGCTGGCATGCTGGAACAGCTCGGCCAAAGACACCTGCAACCCGGCCTCCTCCATGAGGTTAACCAGCCGAATCGCCAGCAACGAATGCCCGCCCAGTTCGAAGAAACTGTCATGGCGCCCCACTTGCTCAAGCTTCAGTACCTCAGCCCACAGCTGCGCCAGGGTGTGTTCCAGGGCATCCGTCGGCGCTTCAAAGCCACGGCTGTGCAAGGCCTCCAGCGCAGGCGCCGGCAAGGCTTTGCGGTCGACCTTGCCATTGGCCGTCAATGGCAGCTGCGCCAGCGGCACATAGGCCGACGGCACCATGTAGTCCGGCAGTTGGCCTTGCAGATGGGCACGCACGCTGTCGATGTCGACGGGCTCGCTCGCCCAGGTGAAATAAGCCACCAAGCGCTTGTCGCCCGGTGCATCCTCACGCGCCAGCACCACCACGTCCTGGATCTCGGCGAACGTCCCGAGGCGCGCTTCGATCTCACCCAGCTCAATGCGGAACCCGCGAATCTTCACCTGATCGTCGTTACGCCCGATGCATTCCAGCAGGCCGTCGGCCGTCCAGCGCCCCAGATCACCGGTGCGGTACAGCAAATGCCCCTCGTTGAACGGGTCTGCCACAAACTTCTCGGCGCTCAGCTCAGGCCGGTTCAAATACCCTTTGGCCACGCCGTCCCCGCCGATGCAGATTTCACCGTTCACACCCAGCGGCACCGGCAGCAGCTGCGCATCCAGCACATGGACCTGCGTGTTGGAAATCGGCCGACCGATGGGTACGCTCTCGGCGCCATCGCCAATCGTGTGCACTTCATACGTGGTGGCGTAGGTGGTGGTTTCCGTCGGCCCATAGCAATGCACCAGGCGCAAGCCCGGCGCCCGCGCCAACAGGCTGCGGAAGGCCGCCGGGTCGGCACGCTCACCGCCACACAGCAGGATGCGCAAGCCGGCCAGCGCTTCAGGAATCATCTGCACGTACTGGTTGAACAACGCCGTGGTCACGAACAGCACAGTCGCGCCCTGCAAGGCGACGCCAAAGGCAGCCGGGTCGAGCAAGGTGGCGTGGTCGATGACCTGCACTTGCCCGCCATTGAGCAACGCGCCCCAGACGTCCATGGTGCTGGCGTCGAACGCCGGGTTGGAGGCGAACGCCACGCGGTCGCTGGCAGTGAAGTCGGCATAGCCGTTGTTGAGCACCAACCGCGTGATGCCGCGATGAGGCACCAACACACCTTTCGGCGTGCCGGTGGAGCCGGAGGTGTACATGATGTACGCCACGCCCTCCGAGGACTGCGACAGGTCCGGGTTGTGGCTCGGTTGCGGGTCGAGGGCCAACGTGTCCAGGTCCAGGCGCGAAACCGGGTAGTCGACAGCCGCATCACTGCGGGTCAACAGCCACGCCGCGCCGCTGTCTTGCAGCATAAAGCCTTGGCGTTCGGCGGGTGCGTTGATGTCCAGCGGCACATAAGCGGCGGCGCATTTGAGCACGGCCAGTTGGCTGATCAGCAAATCGAGAGAGCGCGGCAGCAGGATCGCCACGTTGTTACCCGGCTGCACGCCAGCACCCAACAAATGATGGGCCAGGCGGTTGGCGCGGGTGTTCAATTCGCCGTAGCTCAAAGCAGCCTCGCCATGCAGCGCAGCCAGCGCCTCAGGACGCGCCTGGGCCTGGGCTTCGAACAGCCGTTGCACCGTGTGTTCGCGCGGGAACACGCGGGTGGTGGCATTGAACGCCGCCAGTTGCTGAAGCTCGGCGTCGGGCAAAATCGGCAAGCGGCTGATGGCGATATCGGCGTTGTATTCCAGCGCCTCCACCAGCTGTTCCAGCGTACGGTTCACGTAATCGCACACACGCCGGGCGCCCGGCCCCAAGGCCTTGAGGCTGAACCCTTCACCCAGGTCATCCACACTTAACGACAGTGCGTAATTGGTCTGTTCCTCGGCCTTGAGCAACTGAATGCCGTGCCACGCCTCGGCCACGCCGCCGGCCTGCGGCGCACTGTGGCGATAGTTGAACAGCACGCTGAACAACGGCGTTGCTGGCGGAACAGCGCTGCATCGCTGAGCTAGCGCCAACGGTGCATGTTCATGGCTGAGCAACCGGGTCAGGCGCGCATGGGTGGCACGCAGCGCCGTGCGCACCGAGTGCTCACCGAGGTCAACGCGCAGCGGCAAGGTGTTGATAAACACCCCCATCGCCCGCTCAGCGCCCTCGCCGCCTTGCAGGCGACCGAGCATCACGGTGCCGAACACCACGCGCTCACGGCCGCTGACCTTGCCCAGCACATGGGCCCAGGCCAAATGCATCAGGCTGGCCGCACTCACGCCCGACTGGCGCGCCTGGGTGCGCAGGCGCTGGCTTAACGACAGGTCAATCGTCAGTTGCGCGGTTTCATCCGCGCCCAGATTTTCAACCTCGGTCGGTTCATCGATTTCACCGAGCATCTCGCGGAAAAACGCCTCGTGATCGTCAACGCCCACGCGGGTCTGGGCCACAGTCTGGGCCACATAGTTGCGATACGGCACCGCCGCGCCCAGGGTGTCCTCGCTGCCCAACAGGTAGGCCTGCAACTCGTGCTGCAGGATGTCCAAAGCGATGTGGTCCATCACCAAATGGTGGAACAGCAAGGTGGCCACCACGCGCTGCGGTTCCTGGGTATGAATCAAGCGCATCAGCGGGGCCTGGGCGACGTCCAGGCGTTGCGGCACCGGCCCGGTTTCGACGCTCAACGAGGCTTCACGCCACACCACTTGTACCGGCTCTTCGAGGCCGTCCCAATGAAACGACGACCGCAAAATATCGTGCCGCTGAATCACCGCCTGTAATGCGTGTGCAAAGGCGTCCAGACGCAGTTGGCTGTCGAAGGCGAACTGCGCCTGCAGCACATACGCATCGGCACCCTGCACCGCTCGATGCTGATACAGCATGCCGGCCTGCAACGGCGCCAGTGGGTAAATGTCCTGCACATTCGCCGCGCCGCCGGGGATGCTGGCGACGATACGCGCGATGGCCGACGGGTCCAGCTGGATCAGCGGCAACATGTCCGGGGTGATGTGCGTGCAATCGGCGGCAATGCCATTGGCCGGCACGGCCACTTCTCGACCACCGCCCAGCGCCGCCGCCAGGCCGGCCAGGGTCGGCTGGCCAAACAGCGCCTTCACGTCCGCCGACAAACCGAGCCGACGCATGCGCCCCATCAGGCTCACCGCCAGCAACGAGTGGCCGCCGAGTTCGAAGAAATTGTCGTGACGCCCCACGCGTTCCACAGTGAGCAGCTCGGCCCAGAGGCTGGCCAGGGCGATTTCCGTGTCGCCCTGCGGCGCTTCGTATTCGCGTACCACCACTGAACCCAGGTCCGGTTCGGGCAGCGCCTTGCGGTCAAGCTTGCCGTTGGGGCTCAGAGGCAGCGCGTCGAGGTGGACGAAAATCGCGGGCACCATGAACTCAGGCAGATGCTGCAACAGGTGCGCGCGCAGTGAGTCGATCTCGATCACAGCGCCGGTGTAGTAGGCCAACAACCGGTTATCGCGGGCAATCACCGCCGACTCATTAACCTGCGGGTACTCGGTCAGTCGCGCCTGAATCTCACCCAGTTCGATGCGCAAGCCACGGATTTTCACCTGATCGTCATTGCGCCCCAGGTATTCAATATTCCCGTCGGGCAAATACCGGCCCACATCACCCGTGCGGTACAGGCGACCGTCAGTAAAAGGGTCGTTGAGGAAGCGCTCGGCATTCAGTTCTGGGCGGTTCAGGTACCCCCGCGCCACTTGCACGCCACCGATAAACAGCTCGCCGACCACGCCCAGCGGCACGGGTTGCAACCTCGCATCCAGCAGGTACATGCGCGTGTTCGCGATGGGTTTGCCGATTGGCGTGTTGTCCGGCGTCACCGCGCCTGCGCAGTTCCACGCCGTCACATCCACGGCGGCTTCGGTCGGCCCATACAGGTTATGCAACTCGCTGCCCGGCAATTGCCGCTTGAAGCGCCGCACCAGGCTGCCCGGCAGGGCTTCACCGCTGCACATCACACGCACCAGCCCGGCCGCCTGGCTCACATCGCCGTGGGCGAGGAATACGTCCAGCATCGAGGGCACAAAGTGCAAGGTGGTCACCGCTTCTGCCTCGATCACATCGCACAGGTACGCCGGGTCTTTATGCCCGCCAGGCTGCGCCATCACCAGGCGCGCACCGGTAAACAGCGGCCAGAAGAACTCCCACACCGACACGTCGAAACTGAACGGGGTTTTCTGCAGCACGGTGTCTTTGGCCGTGAGGCCATATTCGTCTTGCATCCACAGCAGGCGGTTGACCACGCCGGCATGGTCGTTGATCACACCTTTGGGCTGGCCGGTGGATCCGGAGGTGTAGATCACGTAAGCACTGACGCCCGCTACATCAGGGTTTTCGGCGGGCAGGTGCTGCCAGGTCGGCAGGTCCAGATCGACCACCGGCACCGCGCCGAGCAACCCGCTGGTGGCACCCTGGGTCAGCACCACACGCGGCGCGCTGTCTTCGAGCATGTAGGCGATGCGTTCCAGCGGGTACGCCGGGTCCAGCGGTACATAGGCGGCGCCCGCCTTGAGGATCGCGTACAGGCCGATGACCATTTCCAGGCCACGTTCCACACAAATGGCCACGCGGGAATCGGGCTGCACGCCCAGTTCCAGCAGGTGATGGGCGAGCCTGTTGGCGCGCGCATTCAGCTCGGCGTAGGTCAGTTGCCGCTCGCCCGCCTTCACCGCAACGGCATGGGGCGTGCGCAGCACCTGGTCTTCGAACATCCCGTGCAGGGTCTGGTCGAGGTTGTACACCACCTGCGTGGCGTTGAAGTCGACCAGCAAGTGCTGACGCTCGCGCTCATCCATCAGCGGCGCGAACTCCAGGATTGCCTGATCGTTTTCGACCATAGCCTGCAACACGCGGATGAAGTAGCCGACATAACGCTGCACCGTCGACTCATCGAACAGCGCCACGGCATACTCCAGCGCGCCGAGAATGCTGCCCTGCACTTCGCCCAGATCCAGCGACAGGTCGAACTTGGCAAAATGGCTGTTCTCCACAATGCCTTCCAGCGCCAGGTCGCCCAACGCCAACGTCGGTGCGCTGCTGTCCTGCCAGGTCAAGAGGGTCTGGAACACCGGGCTGTGGGCCAGGCTGCGCACCGGCCGGGTGATTTCCACCACCTGTTCGAACGGCAGGTCCTGATGGGCCTGGGCCGCCAGCGTCAGAGCCTTGACCCGAGCCAGCAACGCCTCGGTGCTCAGCTCGCCCGAGGTGTCGATGCGCACCGCCAGGGTGTTGACGAACAGGCCGATCAGCCCTTCTACCTCGCCCCGCGTGCGGTTAGCCACCGGCGAGCCGATCACCAGGTCCTGCTGCCCGGAAAGCCGCGCCAGCAGTGAGGCCCAGGCGGTCATCAGGGTCATGTACAGCGTGGTGCCATGGCGTTGGCTCAACGCCTTGAGCCCGGCGGTGAGGCGTTCGTCCAGGCGTACCTCGACGCTGCTGCCGGCGTAGTCCTGCTGCGCCGGGCGCGGGCGGTCGGTGGGCAAGGTGAGCAAGGCCGGCGCACCGGCCAGGGCCTGCTGCCAAAAGCTGCTTTGGCGCTGCAAGACCTCACCGCTCAACCACAGGCGCTGCCACACGGCAAAGTCGCCGTACTGGATCGGCAACGCTGGCAACGGGTCAGGCTGGCCATGGCTGAACGCCCGATACAGCGCCATCAGCTCGCGGGTCAGCACGCCCATCGACCAACCGTCAGAGACGATGTGGTGCAGAGTCAGCAGCAGCACATGGTGATCGTCGGCCATCACCACCAAGCGGCCACGCAGCAACGGGCCGCGCTCCAGGTCGAAAGGCGCCGACGCCTCGCCGTGGATCAACGCGTCCAGCGCCTGCTGGGGTTGCGGGTGGCGACGCAGGTCCTGCACTTGCAGGGGCAACATGTCTTCGGCGGGCATGATCAGCACCTGGGCTTCGTCGCCTTGCTGGGCGAAACGGCTGCGCAGGGTTTCATGCCGCGCGACGATTCGCGCCAGCGCGCGCTGCAGGGCGTCCACGTGCAACTGCCCACGCAAGCGCAAGCCAATCGGAATGTTATAGGCCGTGTTGGCGCCTTCCATCAGCGCCAAAAACCACAGACGCTGCTGGGCGAAAGACAGCGGGATGGGCTCATCGCGATTGGCCGGGAGGATATTCGGCAAGGTGCTGCGCCCGGCCTGGGCGAGCACGTCGGCAACCGCCGCCAGTTCGGCATTGGCGAACAAATCGCCGAGCGACAGCTCCACGCCCAGGCGCTGACGAACCTGCGAAACCATGCGCATTGCCAGCAATGAATGGCCGCCCAGTTCAAAGAAATGATCCTGACGCCCCACGCGTTCAACCTGCAGCACGTCACCCCAGATCTGCGCCAACGCGCTTTCGATTTCACCCTGTGGCGCTTGGTACTCGCGGGTAAACACGGCAGCCCTGTCCGGCGCCGGCAATGCCTTGCGGTCGAGTTTGCCGTTGGCCGTCAGCGGCAAGGCGGCGAGTTTTACGTAGGCCACCGGCACCATGTAATCCGGCAAATGCGCCACCAGATGGGCGCGAATATCGCCCACGGCCAGCGGGTCCAGCTGGGGGTTTTCAGTGAAATACGCCACCAGCCGGTCTTCGCGCACCAGTACCACGGTTTCCTGAATCCCGGGCACTGCGTTGAGTTGAGTTTCGATCTCGCCCAGCTCAATGCGCACGCCACGGACCTTCACCTGGTCATCGTTACGCCCCAGATATTCAAGGGTGCCGTTCGGCAGCCAGCGCGCCAGGTCGCCAGTGCGGTACATGCGCCCGCCGTTGAACGGGTCTTGCAGGAAGCGTTCGGCCGTCAGCTCCGGGCGGTTCAGGTAGCCACGCGCCACGCCTTTGCCGCCCACATACAACTCGCCCGCCACGCCCAGCGGCACCGGCTGCTGCGCTTCATCCAGCAGGTACACCGTGGCGTTGGCGACGGGTTTGCCGATATGCAACGGCTGGCCCACCTCGACCTTGCCGGAGGTGGCGACCACCGTGGCTTCGGTGGGGCCGTAGTTGTTGATCAGCTCAAAACGCTGGGCCCGCGAGAACTGCCGCAGGCGATCGCCGCCGATCAGCAAGGTGCGCAGCGTCGGGTGTTCGATCTGTTGGCTGAACGCGTACTCGGCCACCGGCGTGGGCAGGAAGCACACGTCCAGCGGCTGCGCGCACCACCAGGCGAGCAGCGCGTCGATGTCTTCGGCGCCGTCACTGGCGGGCGGCAGGTGCAAGGTCGCGCCGACGCACAGCGCCGGCCACACTTCCCAGGCCATCGCATCAAACCCAAAACCGGCGACGCTGGCAGTGTGGCGCCCGGCGCGCAGGTCAAAGGCGTTGCAGTGCCAATCCACCAGGTTAGCCACGGTGTGGTGTTCCACCATCACGCCTTTGGGCAAGCCCGTGGAGCCAGAGGTGTAGATCACATAGGCGAGGTTTGACGGCGTGACCGCCACCTTGGGGTTGCTCGCAGAATGGTGCTGCCAGGTGTAACGATCGAGGTGAATTACCGGCACCTCAAGCGCCGGCAAGCGGTCATGCAACACCTGTTGCGTCAGCACGGCCACCGGCGCGCTGTCGGTCAGCAAGTAGTTCAAACGCTCGGCCGGGTGCGAAGGGTCGACGGGCACATAACAGGCGCCGGCCTTGAGGATCGCCAGCAACCCGGCGAGGGTATCCAGGCCACGGCGGGCAACGATGGCCACGCGGTCGTCGGGTTTGACCCCCAGCGCCAACAGGTGATGGGCCAACAGGTTCGCTTGCCCGTTCAGTTCGGCGTAGGTCAGTTGACGGCCATGGTAGACGGCGGCGATGGCGCTGGGGGTCAGCGCGGCCTGGGCTTCGACGCGACCGTGCAGCGTGGTGCCCTGGGGGAAATCCGCCTGGGTCGCATTGAACTGTTCCAACAGCAGCTCGCGCTCGGCGGCAGGCAGAACCGGCACCTGTTTGAGCGGGGTGTTGGGCGCCTGTTCCAGGGCACTCACCAGGTTTTCCAGTGCAGTTTGCAGGTAGGCGCAAACCCGTTGCGGGTCTACCTGGGTGCTTGCCAGCAGGCTCAAACCAAAGCCTTCACCCAGGTCATCGACACTCAAGGTCAACGGGTAATTGGTGCGTTCTTCGGCGCTGAGCGCCGTGATGCCGTGCCAGGCCGATACGGTCTCGGCACTCGCGGCGGGCGCGCTGTGGCGGTAATTGAGCAAGGCGCTGAACAGCGGCGTCGGCGCCACGACGCCGCTGCAACGCTGAGCCAGGGCCAGCGACGCATGTTCATGGCGCAGCAAGGTGGTCAGCCGCGCATGCGTGGCTTTAACCCCGGCGCGCACGTCCTGGCCGTCCACATCCACCCGAAACGGCAACGTGTTAATGAAGATACCCAGCGCGCGGTCCGTGTCATGACGGCCTTGCATACGGCCCATCAATACCGTGCCGAATACCACCTGTTGTTTGCCGGCCAACACGCCCAATACCTGCGCCCAGCCCAGATGGAACAGGCTCGCGGTGCTCACGCCCAATTGCCGCGCCTGGGCGCGCAGGCGCTGGCCCAGTTGCGCTGCCAGCGGCAGGCTGACTTCGGCAATGCCGCGGGCATCGCCCTGAACATCCTGCAAACCAAACGGCAAAGTTGGCTCGCTGATATCGCCGAGCATCTGGCGGAAGAAACTTTCATGCTCTTTCTCGCTGATGCCCAGCCGCGCCTGCGCCACATAGTTGCGAAACGGTACCGCCTGGCCCAACGCCGTGCCCTGGCCCAACAGGCAGGCCTGCATTTCATGGCACACCACTTCCAGGGCGCTGTGGTCCAGCGCCATGTGGTGGAACAGCAAGGTGGCAACGATGCGTTGATGAGCCGAGTCCTGCGCATGCACCAGGCGCAGCAGCGGCGCCTGGGTCACGTCGAGCCGATAGTGACGGGCGTCAAACAGCGCGTGCAGTTGCGCGGCGATATCGCCGTCTGCCGGGTCCAGTTCGAGGGCTTGCACGGGCAACCGCGCCTGGCGCCACACCACTTGCGACGGTTCCTGCAAACCGTCCCAAACCACCCCGGTGCGCAGGATGTCGTGGCGGTCCATCACGGTTTGCAACGCCTGGGCAAACGCGTCGAAGCGCTCCAGGCTGTCGAAGGCAAACTGCGACTGCATCACATACGGATCACCCTGCTCGGCACTGACGTGGTGAAACAGAATGCCTTCCTGCAACGGCGCCAGCGGGTAGATGTCCTGGATGTTTGCCACGCCGCCGTCGACGGTGGCGACGATCCGGTCGACCTCGTCCTGGCTCAGGTTCGACAGTGTCAACATCGCCGGGGTGATGCGCTCTGCGCCGAGCGGGATGCCATTGGCGGGCACCTCGACTTCGCCCGCCTTGGTGGCCGAATATTCGCCGGCCTTGATCAGCTCGATCAACGCCGGTTTGTGCTCACGCAACGCCGCGAGAATCGCGGGGTCGCTCAACGCGTGTTTGTTGCCTTGCACCGACAGCTGTTCGCCCTTGAGCGCAAGCTGCACATCCCTGGTTTTCAGCGTCGCCAGCAGTTCGAGGATGCTCACAGGACGATCTCCATTCGTTCGGTTATGGCGGCGTAGCCGGCCAGGGTCGGCTGTTCGAACAGCGCCCGCACGTCGGCTTCCATGCCTTCCTGGCGCAAGCGCCCGATCAAGCTCACGGCGAGCAGCGAATGCCCACCCAGTTCAAAGAAATTGTCATGTCGCCCTACCCGCTCCACCTTGAGCAACTCGGCCCACAGCTGGGCGAGGAGGATTTCGGTGTCGCCCTCGGGCGCCGCGTACTCACGCACGATCAGCGCTTCAGCACCCGGTGTCGGCAAGGCCTTGCGGTCGAGCTTGCCGTTGGGGCTCAGCGGCAGTGCATCAAGGTGCACGAACAGCGCGGGCACCATGAAATCCGGCAAGTGCTGCAACAACTGGGTGCGCAGGCGTTCAACCTCGGTTTGCACACCGGTGTAGTAGGCGACCAGCCGCTCTTCACGGGCGACAACTGCCGCTTCGTTGACGTGCGGATGCTCGAGCAAACGCGCCTGGATCTCTCCCAGTTCGATGCGCAGGCCACGGATTTTTACCTGGTCATCGTTGCGGCCCAGGTACTCGATATTGCCGTCGGGCAAGTAACGCCCCACGTCACCGGTGCGATACATCCGGCCGCGGGTGAATGGGTCCTGGAGGAAACGCTCGGCGGTCAAATCAGGCCGGTTGAGGTAACCCCGCGCCACTTGCACACCGCCGATAAACAGCTCGCCGACCACCCCCAGCGGCACCGGCTGCAACTGTGCGTCGAGCAGGTACAGGCGGGTGTTGGCGATGGGCTTGCCGATTGGCGTGTTGTCCGGCACCTCGGGGCGTGCGCAATTCCATGCGGTCACGTCCACCGCCGCTTCGGTGGGGCCGTACAGGTTGTACAGGCCGATCTGTGGCAATTGCTGTTTGAAGCGCCGCACCAGGCTGCCCGGCAAGGCTTCACCGCTGCACATCACGCGCACCAGGCCGGCAGCCTGGCTCACATCACCATGGGCAAGAAATACGTCGAGCATCGACGGCACGAAGTGCAGAGTGGTGATCTGTTCGGCTTCGATGATCCGGCACAGGTACGCCGGGTCTTTGTGACCGCCCGGGCGCGCCATCACCAGGCGTGCGCCAGTGAACAGCGGCCAGAAGAACTCCCACACCGACACGTCGAAGCTGAACGGGGTTTTCTGCAGCACCGCGTCATCGGCCTTGAGGCCGTAGGCGTCCTGCATCCACAGCAGGCGGTTGACCACACCGGCGTGTTCGTTGATGACGCCTTTGGGCTGGCCGGTGGAGCCGGAGGTGTAGATCACGTAGGCCTGATGCTGAGGCGTGAGCCCCGCGACCTGCAGGTTGCCCGCGGGCTGGTGCTGCCAGGTGCAGTGGTCGAGGTCGATCACCGGCACATCGCCGAGCAATGCACGGGTCGCGCCCTGGGCCAGCACCACCACCGGCGCACTGTCTTGCAGCATGTAGGCGATGCGGTCCTGCGGGTAGGCCGGGTCCAGCGGTACATAGCCGCCACCGGCCTTGAGGATGGCGAACAGGCCAATCACCATGTCCAGGCCGCGCTCGACGCAGATCCCCACGCGGGCATCCGGTTGTACGCCACGCTCACGCAGATGGTGAGCGAGACGATTGGCGCGTGCGTTGAGTTCGCTATAGGTCAGCTGTTGTTCGCCGGCTTTGACCGCCACCGCCTGCGGTGTGCGTTCAACCTGGGCCTCGAACATGCCGTGCAGGGTTTG
Source organism: Pseudomonas sp. PWP3-1b2 (assembly GCF_049896045.1). Taxonomy (NCBI): domain Bacteria; kingdom Pseudomonadati; phylum Pseudomonadota; class Gammaproteobacteria; order Pseudomonadales; family Pseudomonadaceae; genus Pseudomonas; species Pseudomonas sp. PWP3-1b2. The sequence continues at coordinate 11,573 of NZ_JAFCTN010000026.1, read as the reverse complement.
GTCGAGGTTGTAATTCACTTCGGTGGCGTTGAACTCAACCAACAGCTTGTGTCGTTCCTCAGCACCCAGAATCGCCAGCCGATTCAGTGCCTGATCCGGCGCCTGTTCCAGCGCTTCGACCAAACCGGACAACGCAGTTTGCATGTAGCCACACACGCGTTGCGCATCGACTTGCGCCAGTGCGGTGAGGTCATAACCGTCACCCAGATCGTCAACGTTCAAGGTCAGCGGGTAGTTGGTGCGCCCGTCATTGACCAGCGTCTGCATGCCTTCCCATGCCTGCTCAGCGTCGGCGGAACGGGTGGCTGCGCCGCGATGGCGATAGTTGAGCATCGAACTGAACAGTGGCGCCGGCGCCGTGACCCCGCTGCAGCGCTGCGCCAACGCCAGGGAGGCGTGTTCATGCCCGAGCAACGCGGTGAGCCTGGCGTGCGTGGCACGTACAGCCGCACGCACACCCTGTGCATCGATATCCAGACGCAGCGGCAAGGTATTGATAAACACCCCGAGCGCGCGATCAGCGCCCTCGCCGCCTTGCAGCCGACCTACCAACACCGTGCCAAACACCACGCTGTGCCGACCCGACGTCGCCGCCAGCACCTGGCCCCAGGCCAGGTGAAACAGGCTCGCAGTGCTCACGCCCAGCAGTCGGGCCTGGGCCCGCAGACGGCGGTTGAGGTCGCCGCCAAGATGCACGGTGTGTTCGCCGATGGCGCTGCCGTCACCGCGCACATCCTGCAGGCCGAACGGCAAGGTCGGCTCATCCACATCGCCGAGCATGTCGCGGAAGAACGCCTCATGCTCTGTTTCACTCACACCCAGGCGGGCCTGGGCCACGTAATTGCGGTACGGCATGGGGGCTGCGGTGGGGGCCGCGTGGCCGAGCAAATGGCCCTGCATTTCGCGCAGCACCACGTCGAAGGCGGTGTGGTCGAGCACGATATGGTGATAGAGCAACACCACCACCACCCGCGAATTGGCCGGGTCATTGGCGTACATCAGGCGAATCAGCGGAGCCGTGCCGATATCCAGGCGATAGCGCCGCGCATCAAACCGTTCGTGCAGCGCCGCGAGTACATCGCCTTGCAACTGCAAGGCCTGCACGCTCAGTTCAGCCTTGCGCCACACCACTTGCAGGGGTTGTACCAAGCCTTCCCAGACGATGCCGGTGCGCAGAATGTCGTGGCGGTTGATCACTTGTTGCAGCGCCCCGGCGAAGGCGTTCACGCGCTCGATGCTGTCAAACGCCAGGTGCGATTGCAGCAAGTACGGGTCGCCCTGCTCGGCGGTGATGTAGTGGTAAAGAATGCCTTCCTGCAACGGCGCCAGCGGGTAGATATCCTGCACATTGGCGGCGCCACCGGGGACGCCGGCAACCACGTGATCAATCGTCGATTGGTCGAGGTCAACCAGCGGCAACAGGTCGGGCGTGATCCGCGCACAGTCCCGTGGGATACGGTTGGCCGGCACCTTTACTTCCCGGCCGCTGCCCACGGCCGCCGCGAGTGCGACGAGGGTTGGCTGGCTGAACAACACGCGCACATCGGCGCTGAGGCCGACCTGGCGCATGCGTTCGATCAGGCTGACCGCCAGCAGCGAATGGCCGCCGAGTTCGAAGAAGTGGTCGTGGCGACCGACCTTCTCCACCTGCAACACCTCGGCCCAGATGCCGGCCAACGTGGTTTCGACCTCGCCTTGCGGTACCTCATAGTCGCGGGTCAGCAAGGCGCTTTGATCGGGGTCGGGCAAGGCCTTGCGGTCCAGCTTGCCGTTGGCAGTCAGGGGCAACGCGGCAAGTTTTACATAGGCCGCCGGCACCAATGCGTCGGGCAGTTGCGCCTGCAATTGGGCGCGCAGGGTTTCAATCGCCAGCGGGTAAAACTCGGTGAACCAGGCGATCAAGCGGCCCTCGCGCACCAACACCACGGCTTCCCGGACGCCTTCGAGAGCGGCCAGGCGGCTTTCGATTTCGCCCAGTTCAACGCGCACACCGCGCACCTTGACCTGATCATCGTTGCGGCCCAGGTAGTCGATTGTGCCGTCGGGCAACCAGCGCACCAGGTCACCGGTGCGGTACATGCGGCCTGGGTTGAACGGGTCTTGCAGGAAGCGCTCGGCGGTCATTTCAGGCCGGTTCAGGTAACCCCTCGCCACGCCGCTGCCGCCCACAAACATCTCGCCCGCTACGCCGACCGGCACCGGGCGCAATTGCTCATCGAGCACGTAGACGCTGGCGTTCGCCACCGGGCGACCGATATGCAACGCCTGCCCGGCGCGCACGCGGCCGGACGTGGCGACCACGGTGGCTTCGGTGGGGCCGTAGTTGTTGATGACTGCAAAGCGCCGTTCCTGGCTGAACTGGCGCAGGCGATCGCCGCCGATCAGCAGGATGCGCAAGCCGGGGTGGGCCAGGTTCTGGCTGAAGGCGTACTCGGCCACCGGGGTCGGCAGGAAGCTGACGTCCAGCGGTTGCGCCAGCCACCAGGCGAGCAGTTCATCAATGTTTTCATTGCCCACCCTGGCAGGCGGCAGGTGCAGGGTTGCGCCCACACACAGCGCCGGCCAGACCTCCCAGGCCATGGCGTCAAAACCAAAGCCCGCGACGCTGCTGGTGTGGCTGCGCGCGTCCAGCCCGAAGGCGTCGCAGTGCCAGTGCATCAGGTTTTCCACGGTGCGGTGTTCCACCATCACGCCTTTGGGCTGGCCGGTGGAACCGGAGGTGTAGATCACGTAGGCCAGGTGCGCCGGGGTCAGGTTGGCGAGGTGCGGGTTGCTGCTGGCGTGGTGCTGCAAGTTCGGGTCGAACAGGTCGATGCTCGCCACGTCGCCCAACAGGTCGCGGGTGCTGGCCTCGGCCACCACGGCTACCGGTGCGCTGTCCTGCAACAGGTAGGCGATACGCTCGGCGGGGTACGCCGGGTCGATCGGTACATAACCGGCGCCGGCCTTGAGAATACCCAGCAAGCCCACCAGCATGTGCGGGCCGCGGCGGCAGCACAGGGCGACACGGTCGTCTGGCTGCACGCCGTGTTCCAGCAGGTGATGGGCCAACTGATTGGCGCGTTGATTGAGTTGCTGATAGGTCAGCGACTCGCCGTCCTGCGTCACGGCAATCGCCTGCGGCTGGCGCTCGGCCTGAGCCTCAAAGGCACCGTGCACGGTGTGGCCCTTAGGGAAATCGGCGGCGGTCGCGTTGAAGTCACGCAGCAGCATGTCGCGTTCGGCGGCGGGCAGAATGTGCAGGGTGTTCAGCGCGGTTTTCGCTGCACTGTCCAACGTGCCGACCAGCTGTTCGATGGCGCAGTGCATGTACCCGCACAGACGCCGGGCGCCGATCTGCGGCAGCGCCAGCACGGTCAGGCCAAACGCGGTACCCAGGTCGTCGACGCTGAGGGTCAGCGGGTAGTTGCTGCGTTCTTCACCGCCAAGCAGTTGCACACCTTCCCAGATGCCATGGCCATCGCGGGCCATTTCGCCGGGGCTGCTGTGGCGGTAATTGAGCAAGGCGCTGAACAGCGGCACCGAGGTGGCCACGCCGCTGCAGCGCTGGGCCAGCGCCAGGGACGCGTGTTCGTGGCCGAGCAAGCCGCTCAAGCGCGCATGGGTTGCCTTGACGGCCACCCCGGCGCTCGCCGCCACATTCACGCGCAAGGGCAAGGTATTGATGAACATGCCCAATGCGCGGTCAGCGCCGTCGCCGGCCTGCATGCGGCCCATCAATACGGTGCCGAACACCACATCGTCGCGCCCCGACACCAGCCCCAGAACCTGCGCCCACGCCACATGCATCAGGCTGGCCGCGCTGACGCCCAAGGCACGCGCCTGTTCACGCACGCGCATCGCCAATGCCGCGTCGAGGTGCAGCTCGGCCTCTTCGATATCGCGGCCATCGCCCTGCACATCCTGAATGCCGAACGGCAACGTGGGTTCATCGACCTCGGCCAGCATCTCGCGGAAGAACTGCTCATGCTCCGCCACGCTCACACCCAGGCGCGCCTGGGCCACGTAGGTGCGAAACGGCGCCGCCTCGGGCAGCGCGTCGGCCCGGTTGAACATAAACGCGCGCATTTCCTGGCCGACCACTTCCATGGCGGTATGGTCCAGCGCCAGGTGATGGAACAGCAGGATGGCCGCCACTCGGTTATTCGCCGGGTCGTGGGCGTACACCATGCGCAGCAGCGGCGCCTGGGTGATGTCCAGGCGATAGTGACGAGCGTCGAAACGCGCATGCAGTTGCTCGATGATGCCGCCGTCGGCCGGGGCCAGGTTGACCTCCTGCACCGCCAGTTGCGCATCACGCCAGACCACTTGCACCGGGCTGTCCAGGCCTTCCCAGACCACGCCGGTACGCAGGATGTCATGGCGCGCGACCACTTGTTGCAGCGCGCCCATGAACGCCTGCAAGCGTTCGAGGCTGTCGAACGCCATGCGCGATTGCAGCAGGTACGGGTCGCCGTGTTCGGCACTGATATGGTGGTAAAGAATGCCTTCCTGCAACGGCGCCAGCGGGTAAATATCCTGCACATTGGCCGCGCCACCGGGAACAGTGGCGACGATGCGATCAATCGCCGTTTGGTCGAGCTGAACGAGGGTCAGCATCGACGGAGTAATCTGCGTGCACCCTGACGGAATGCCATTGGCCGGCACCACGATTTCGCGGCCACTGCCCACCGCTGCCGCCAGCGCCGCCAGGCTTGGCTGGCTGAACAGCACGCGCACGTCGGCGCTCAGGCCGACCTGGCGCATGCGTTCAATCAGGCTGACCGCCAACAGCGAATGCCCGCCCAGTTCGAAGAAATGATCATGCCGGCCAACACGTTCGAGCTTGAGCACGTCCTGCCAGATCTGCGCCAGCAGGGTTTCCACCTCGCCTTCCGGGGCCTCGTAGCCACGGCTGAGCAGCGCGCTCTGGTCCGGCACCGGCAGGCCTTTGCGGTCGAGCTTGCCATTGGCGGTAAGCGGCAACAGTTCCAGCCACACATAGGCCGACGGCACCATGTAGTCCGGCAACTGGCCTTGCAGATGGGCGCGCAGGGTTTCAATGTCCAGCGGCGCGGGCGAGGTGTAGTAGGCCACCAGGCGTTTGTCGCCGGGCTCGTCTTCGCGGGCCAGCACCACGGCGTCTTTCACGCCGGGGAAGGCCGCCAGGCAGGTTTCGATTTCGCCGGGTTCGATGCGGAACCCGCGAATTTTCACCTGCAGGTCGTTGCGTCCCTGGTAGAGCAGCGTGCCGTCGGCTTGCCAACTGGCAAGGTCGCCACTGCGGTACAACTGCCCGTCGCCGAAGGGGTTGGGGATGAATTTTTCGGCGCTCAGCTGCGGCTGGTTCAAATAGCCTTTGGCGACGCCCGCGCCGCCGATGTACAGCTCGCCGACCACGCCCAGCGGCACGGGCTGCTGGCGCGCGTCGAGCACGTAGGCCTGGGCATTGGAGATGGGCCGGCCAATCGGGATAGCGCCCTCGCCTGCCGTGGTGATCTCAAACGTGGTCGAGAACGTCGTGGCTTCGGTCGGGCCATAGCCGTTCAACAGGTGTTGGGGTTTGCCGTGCTTGAGCACGCGGCCGATCACCAGCGGGTCGAGGACATCGCCGCCGACAATCAAATAGCGCAGCTGGCGGAACACCGGCAGCAAGGCATCGGCGTATTGATGAAACAAGCCTGCGGTCAACCACAACACGCTGACGGCCTGCTCCTGCAACAGCGAGGCAAACGCCGCCTGGGACAGCAGCGCTGCGTGCTCGACCACCACCACGCAACCGCCATTGAGCAGCGGCGCCCACACGTCGAGGGTGCTGGCGTCGAAGGCCGGGTTGGAGGCGAAGGCTACGCGGTCGCGCTCGTTGAAGTCGGCGTAACCGTTGTTCAGCACCAGCCGCGAGATTGCGCGGTGCGGCACTTGCACGCCTTTCGGGGCGCCGGTGGAGCCTGAGGTGTACATGATGTACGCGACGTCATCCGAAGACTGCGCCAGCTCCGGGTTGCGTGGCGACAGCGCGTCCAGGTTCAGGTCGGCGAGGCTGCTGAGCACGCGATGCGCGCCGCTGTCCTGCACCATAAAGGCCTGGCGCTCGACCGGGGCGTTGACGTCCAGCGGCACATACACCGCCGCGCACTTGAGGATTGCCAGTTGGCACACCAGCAAATCCAGGGAGCGCGGCAGCGCGATGGCCACGCTTTCGCCCGGTTGCACGCCCTGATTGATCAGGTGATGGGCCAGGCGGTTGGCGCGGCGGTTGAGGTCGCGGTAGCTCAGCGACAGCTGGCCATGCACCGCCGCCACAGCTTCGGGACGCGCCAGCGCCTGGGCTTCGAACAGCTGGTGCACGCCCAGTTGCGACGGGTATTCGCGGCCGGTGGCGTTAAACGCCACCAGCAGTAGGTGACGCTCGGCAGGCGGCAGGATCGACACAGCCTGCAACGGCGTGGTCGGCGCCTGTTGCAGCGCGCTGACCAAGTGGCGCAGCGCGGTGAGCATGTAGTCGCCCACGCGCTGCACATTCAACTCGGCCACGCCTTGTACGGTGAGCGAAAAGCCGGTGCCGAGGTCATCGACGTTGAGCACCAGCGGGTAGTTGCTGCGCTCTTCGGAGCTGAGAATCTCGATGCCGGATGCGGCAAACGGGCTGTCTCCCGGCGCTTCACCCGGCGCGCTGTGACGGTAGTTGAGCAGCGTGCTGAACAGCGGCAGCGAACCCGACACGCCGCTGCAACGCTGGGCCAGGGACAGCGAGGCATGTTCATGCCCGAGCAATTGCGCGAGGCGCGCATGGGTGGCGCGCACCCCGGCCTGCACACCGGTGGCGCCCACGTTGACCCGCAGCGGCAAGGTGTTGATGAACATCCCCAGCGCGCGGTCGGCGCCTTCACCGCCCTGCATGCGGCCGAGCAACACGGTGCCGAATACCACGTCTTGCTGACCTGAAACCTGCCCCAACACCTGCGCCCAGGCCAGGTGCACCAGGCTGGCGGTGCTCACGCCGAGCTGGCGCGCCTGTTCGCGCAGGCCGTGGCTGAGTGCCGGTTCCAGTGGCACGTGAGCCTCAACGATGCCGCTGCCGTCACCGTTTACGTCCTGCAAGCCGAAAGCCAGGGTCGGCTCGTCGATATCGCCGAGCATCTCGCTGAAGAACGCTTCGTGTTGCGCCTGGGTGACGCCGAGGCGCGCCTGGGCCACGTAATTGCGGTACTGCACGGCGTCAGGCAACTGCGCGCTGGTGCCGGACAGGCTGGCGCTCATTTCTTCCACCAGCACTTGCAGGGCGGTGTGGTCGAGCAGGATATGGTGCAGCAGCAGGATGCCGACGTAGCGGCCCTGCTGTTCGGCATACGCCAACCGCATCAGCGAAGCACGGGACAGGTCGAGGCGATAGTGACGCGGGTCGAAGCGCTGTTGCAGGTGTGCCAGGGCATCGACGCCTGCGGCTTCAATACGCTCAATGGCCAGCGGCGCCTGGCGCAGGACCACTTGCACCGGCTCGTCCAGGCCTTCCCAGAGGATGGCGGTGCGCAGGATATCGTTGCGCTCGATCACGCTGTGCAGCGCATGGACAAACGCGTCCACTGCCGCTTGATCGGCGAAGCTGAACTGCACCTGCAACACGTAGGGGTCGCCCTCGGTTGTGGCCAGGTGGTGATAAAGAATGCCGGCCTGCAACGGTGCGAGGCCGTAAATGTCTTGCACATTGGCGATACCGCCGGGCACGGCGTGCAGGATGTGGTCGATTGCCGCCTGGTCCAGGTCGATCAGCGGCAGCATGGCCGGGGTGATGGTCTGGCTGTCTGGTTTGATCAGGTTTTCCGGCACCTGCACTTCTTGCTGCCCACCCACCGCCGCCGCCAGTGCAGCCAGGGTTGGCTGGCCGAACAGCACGCGCACATCGGCGCTGAGGTCCACTTGGCGCATGCGTTCGATCAACTTCACCGCCAGCAGCGAGTGCCCGCCCAATTCGAAGAAGTTGTCATCGCGCCCCACCCGGTCGAGCTTGAGCAGGTCTTGCCAGAGGCCGGCGATGGCGGTTTCCACTGCGCCTTGCGGGGCTTCGTAGCCACGGCGCACCAAGGCATTTGCATCCGGCGCGGGCAACGCCTTGCGGTCGAGTTTGCCGTTGGTGGTCAGCGGCAATCTATCCAGCATTACAAAGGCGGCGGGCACCATGTAATCGGCCAGGCTGAGCAGCAGGTGATCGCGCAGTTCGGCGGCGCTGAGTTCGCGCTCGGCAATCACATAGGCCACCAGGCGTTTGTCGCCCGGCTGGTCTTCACGGGCAATCACCACCGCGTCACGCACGCCATCGGCGGTGGCCAGGCGCGCTTCGATTTCACCGAGTTCGATACGGAAACCACGGATCTTCACCTGGTCGTCGTTACGGCCCAGGTATTCAACGCTGCCATCGGCCAGCAGGCGGCCGAGGTCGCCGGTCTTGTACATGCGCAAACCGGTGGCCGGGTCTGCCAGGAAGCGTTCGGCGTTCAGCGCGTCCCGGTTCAGGTAACCGCGCGCCACACCGGCGCCGCCCACATACAACTCGCCCACCACGCCAAAGGGCAATGGCTCGCGGCGCGCATCCAGCACATACAGTTGCAGGTCGGGAATGCGCACCCCAATCGGGCTCACGCCCACCAACTGCGCATCCGCCGCTTCGAGCGCGCGATAGGTCACGTGCACGGTGGTTTCGGTGATGCCGTACATGTTCACCAACTGCGTACCGGCATTTATGGCGCGGGCGTACCACGGCTTGAGCATGCCCGGCTCCAGCGCCTCGCCGCCGAAAATCACCTGGCGCAACGAGTGCGCCTGCGGGCTCTGGGCCTGGGCGGCGATCAACTGACGGAATGCGCTTGGCGTCTGGTTGAGGATGCTCACACCGGCGTCGCACAGCAGCGTGTAACACGCCTCGGGCGAGCGGCTGACGGGTTGCGGCACAATCAGCAACTGGCCGCCGTGCATCAGCGCGCCCCAGATTTCCCACACCGAGAAATCGAAGGCGAAGGAGTGAAACAGCGCCCACACATCGTTGCTGTTAAAGCCGAACCAGGGCTCGGTAGCGGTGAACAGCCGCGCCACCTGGCGGTGTTCGATCATCACGCCTTTGGGCAGGCCGGTGGAGCCGGAGGTGTAAATCACGTAGGCGAGATTCGCCGGACTCAACTGCAGCCGTGGGTTGACGATGGATTCCTGGCGCAGGCTGTTCAGGTCGATGTGCGGCAGATCACCCACCAGGCGGCGGGTGTTGCCTTGCACCAGCACGGCGAGCGGCTCGCTGTCGGCCAGGGTGTAAGCGATGCGTTCCTGCGGATACGCCGGGTCGATGGGCACGTAACCCGCGCCGGCTTTGAGAATGCCCAGCAGGCCAATGATCATTTCCGGGCCACGCTCGACGCAGATCGCCACGCGGTCATCGGGACGCACGCCTTGAGCAAGCAGGCGGTGAGCGACCTGGTTGGCGCGTTCGTTGAGTTGGCGGTAGGTCAGGCGCTGATCGTTAAAGCGCAGGGCGATGGCATCGGGGTGGGCGGCGGCGTGGGTTTCGACCTGCTGATGGATCAGCGCGGTATCGGCGTAGTGCGTGGGGGTTTGGTTCAGGCCGTGCAGCAGTGTGTGGCGTTCGGCGTCGGGCAGTATATTCAGGCCGCTGAGCGGCATATCCGGTCGCTGCTCCAGCGCATCGGCCAGGCTTTCCAGCGCGGTGTGCAGGTAGCCCGCCACCCGGTGCGCGCCGATGGCGGCGTCGACCATCACGGTCAGCGCGAAGTCTTCACCGAGGTCATCGACATTGACCGTCAGCGGGTAATTGGTGCGTTCCTCGGCGCCGAGCACCCTGATGCCTTCGGCCACGTCGATCACCGCGGCCATGTCGGTGGCGGCGCTGTGGCGGTAGTTGAGCATCGCGCTGAACAACGGCGTTGGCGCGGCCACACCGCTGCAACGCTGGGCCAGCGCCAGGGACGCATGTTCGTGATTGAGCAAGGCCGTCAAGCGCTCATGGGTGGCCTTGACCCCGGCGCGCACGCCCTGCTCGCCCACGTCCACGCGCAGCGGCAAGGTGTTGATGAACATGCCCAACGCGCGCTCACCGCCCTCGCCCGCGCCCATGCGGCCGAGCATCACGGTGCCGAAGACCACGGCGTCGCGGCCAGAGACCACGCCCAACACACGGGCCAGGCCCAGGTGCATCATGCTCGCCACGCTCACCCCCAACGGACGCGCCAGGCTACGCAGGCGACGGCTCAGCGCGGCGTCGACGGGGATGCGCGCTTCGTCAATGCCCTGGCCATCGCCCTGCACGTCCTGCAGGCCGAATGGCAGTGTCGGCTCATCAATGTCTGCGAGCATGCTGCGAAAGAATGTTTCATGCGCCTGCTCGCTGACGCCGTGGCGCACCTGGGCGATGTAACGGCGAAACGCGACCGGCTCACCGGCCTGAGCTTGCTGCCCGGCCAGGTACAGCTGGATTTCATGGCGCACAACATCAAGGGCGGTGTGGTCGAGAATGGTGTGATGGAACAGCAGCATCGCCACCACCCGCTCCTGGGCCGGGTCGTTGGCGAACACCAGGCGCAGCAGCGGCGCCTGGCCCAGGTCCATGCGGTAGGCGCGGGCGTCATAGCGGGCAAGCAACTGAGCGAGTACATCGCCGCCGTCAAAATGCGCCTCTTCACAAGCCAGGGCTGCCTTGCGCCATACCACTTGCAGCGGTTCGTCGAGGCGCTCCCACACCATTGAGGTGCGCAGGATGTCGTGGCGGTCGATCACCCATTGCAGCGCCTCGGCAAACGACTCAAGCCGCGCGCGGCTGTCGAACACGAACTGCGCGTGCAGCACGTAGGGGTCGCCCTGCTCTGCCGACAGATGGTGGTAGAGCATGCCTTCCTGAAGCGGCGCCAGCGGGTAGATGTCCTGCACATTCGCCGCCCCGCCGGGGATGGCCGCAACGATGCGATCAATGGCGGGTTGGTCGAGGTTGACCAGCGGCAGCATGCTTGGGGTGATGCGATAGGCCGGGCTGAGCCAGTCACCGCCATGGTCGGCGACCAGCTCGAGGAGCCTTGGTTTGTGGGCGATGAGTTGGTCCCACACGGTGTCGTCCAGTGCATCGTCATCGCCGAGGATGATCAGGTCGCCTTCTTCCAGTTGCAGACGGATCGCATGGGTGGAAATCGCTGCCAATAATTCGCTGAACTGCATGGGGGTAACCTGCCTGGTAGTCACGGTTTAGGAGAAAGTCCGTTTTCAGCTGCCGCTTGGATCGGTATGTGCTGGGTGCCCGGTGATAAACGCCGACGCAGCCGTGGGCCTGGAGAGGCTTCCGGTAGTGGGGAGAAATTAAGGGATTTGCGGGGTGGGGAGTGACATGGGAAGCGGGGACACGTCGCGGGGGGCTTTGTTCAGTTTTTTTTGGGGGTATATCCGTTATTTGGGTGATGGCTGAGATGGGTTCCGCTCTTACAGCGGGTCACTTTTGGCAAACGCCCCAAAAGTAACCAAAAGGTCTGTGCCCCACCACTCGGCACCTCGCTTAGGCTCGGTGTGCCCTCACTCCGGCTTGAATCCGTGGGCCGCCGCGATGGGCC
>NZ_JAFCTN010000025.1:0-93010 GCF_049896045.1 Pseudomonas sp. PWP3-1b2 | reverse complement strand
TGCCGAGTGGTGGGGCGAAGACCTTTTGGTTACTTTTGGGGCGTTTGCCAAAAGTGACCCGCTGTAAGAGCGGAACCAATTTCAGCCATCCCCCAAATAACGGATATGTACCCCGAAAGCCCGAAAGCCCACATTCCAACCCGTGTAAGCCAAACACTCACGGACGTCTGAACCGGCTGCGCAAAGCCTCAACCCGCTGCCTGCAAACGCACCCTTCAAGATGATCATTCACCATCCCCATCGCCTGCATCAACGCATACAGGGTCGTCGGCCCAACATACGTCCAACCGCGCTTCTTCAGAGCCTTCGACAACCGGACAGAAGCCGCCGACGTCGGGTTACCCGTCCAATACGCCATATCCACCACCGCCGGGCGCTCTTCGTCACTCGGCTCAAACGCCCACAACCACCGCGCCAGCGACCCCGTCTCATCCACCAACTCACACGCCCTGCGCGCATTGTTGATAGTCGAAACAATCTTCGCCCGATTACGCACAATCCCCGAATCCTGCATCAACCGCTCGATATCCCCCTCGCCATACCTCGCCACCTTGCGAAAATCAAACCCCTCAAACGCCAGCCGAAAACGCTCACGCTTGCGCAAAATCGTGATCCACGCCATGCCCGCCTGAAACCCCTCCAGGCAAATCTTCTCGTACAGCTGAATATCATCCGCCACCGGCACGCCCCACTCGTGGTCGTGGTAGCGCGGGTATTCCGCCGCCGCCGTGCGCCAGGTGCAATGAACTTGCCCCGTTTCGTCAGTGGTCAGTCCCGGTGTGTCCATCCGTCACCTCGCCTATCAAGCCGCAGATCATAAGCTAAAAAATTTGCAGGCCGCCAACCGCTCAAGCATCACCCTTCCCGAGCAACTGGTCAGACCGCAGCCAACCCAGCGCCGAATATTTGCTTGTGATTTCAAAAAAGCCAAGCGTAGACTGGCCGCGCACTGGACTTACCGGTAAGACCACAACAATTAAGCCCTGGAACCACCAGGGCACCGCATAGAGATCCTTCCCATGCTCAGATGGTGCTCGCGTTCGATTTTCCTGCAAGTCGTGATTGGCCTGATCCTTGGCATCGTCTGCGGCCTGGCCCTTCCCGAATTCTCCTCGCAACTCAAACCCCTGGGTGATGGCTTCATCAAGCTGATAAAAATGCTGATTGGCCTGATCGTGTTCTGCGTGGTGGTCAGCGGTATCTCCGGCGCCGGCGACTTGAAAAAAGTCGGGCGCATCGGCCTCAAGTCGGTGATCTACTTTGAAGTGCTGACCACCGTGGCCCTGGTGATCGGCCTGCTCATGGCCTTCAGCACCGGCATCGGTCAAGGCGCGAATATTCACCTGGATCAGCTGTCGTCTGCCGGCCTTAATGAGTTGGCCGACAAGAGCCATCATCTTCGCGGCACCAGCCAGTTCCTGATGGACCTGATTCCCAACTCGGTCATCGGCGCCTTTGCCGACAACAACGTGCTGCAAGTGCTGTTGTTCTCGGTACTGTTCGGCAGCGCGCTGAACCTGGTGGGTGAAGCGGCGTCGGGCATATCACGGCTGATCAACGAATTGAGCCATGTGATCTTCCGCATCATGGGCATGATTGTGCGCCTGGCACCGATCGGCGTATTCGGTGCGATCGCTTTTACCACCAGCACCTACGGCCTGGATTCGCTGCAACACCTGGGCAGCCTGGTGGGCCTGTTCTACCTGACCTGTTTCGTCTTTGTCGCAGTGATTCTGGGCCTGGTGATGCGCCTGTCCGGCCTGCGCATGTTGCCGCTGCTCAAGTACCTGCGCGAAGAGCTGCTGATCGTGATGGGCACCGCCTCCTCGGACGCCGTGTTGCCACAGATCATGCGCAAGCTTGAACACCTTGGCATTGGCAGCTCCACCGTGGGCCTGGTGATTCCAACCGGTTATTCATTCAACCTCGATGGTTTCTCGATCTACCTCACACTGGCTATCGTGTTCATCGCCAACGCCACCGGCACGCCGCTGTCGATGACCGACCTGATGACCATTTTGCTGGTGTCGCTGATTACCTCCAAGGGCGCCCACGGCATCCCGGGGTCCGCACTGGTGATTCTCGCCGCCACACTCACCGCCATCCCGGCGATCCCGGTGGTGGGTCTGGTGCTGGTGTTGGCGGTGGATTGGTTCATGGGCATCGGCCGTGCGTTGACTAACCTGATCGGCAACTGCGTCGCTACCGTCGCGATTGCCCGTTGGGAAAAAGACATCGATATCCAGCGTGCCAACAAGGTACTCGACGGCCAGCAAGGCTATGCCTTCCAGACCAGGAAACCGGTGGTGCCGGCGCATCAGGAGTTCTGAGCAAACAACACAGTTCAAAGGTGGGAGCTGGCTTGCCTGCGATAGCGGTGGGTCAGCCGACAGAGATGCCTGCTGGTGGTCAGTCATCGCAGGCAAGCCAGCTCCCACATTAGGTCACTGCCAGTTCAATTATTGTATTTGCAACTTAAAGGAGCGTACGACGTGATCAGCACCTCAACCGTCGTCAATTCAGTCGTAGAAAAACTCCGCGCCGCTCTGGCGCGGGGCCAGTGGCGTCGCGGCGAAATGCTCCCCGGCCAGCGTGAACTGGCCGAACAAATGGGCATCAGCCGCCCCAGCCTGCGCGAAGCCGTGATCGTCCTGGAAACCCTCGGCCTGGTGCGCTCCATGCCCGGCAAGGGCGTGGTGGTACTCGAAACCAGCATCAGCGAGCCGCACTCCAGCGACGCCGTAGCCGACGCCAGCCTCGAAGACATCCTGCAACTGCGCTACACCCTAGAACCGTTCATTGTCGGCCTGGTCGCCCAGTCCATCAGCAGCAAGGAAGTCGGCCAACTGCGCCTGACCCTGATGGACATGCGCGAAGCCCTCGACGCCGGCGACGCCGAAGCCGGCATGAACGCCTACATCGGCTTCCACGAAGAACTGTTCGCCCTGACCTCCAACCCGATTTTCCAGAACGTGGTGCAACAAACCAGTAACGCCCTCAAGCAAAGCGCCCAGGTACTACGCAACTCCCCCGAACACCTGGCCGAACGCCTGCAGGAAAATGACGCCGTGGTGCGCGCTATCCGTGACAAAAACAGCGCCCTGGCCAGTGCGCAAATGCGTCGGCACATCCTTCAGGAAGGCCTGCGCATGGGCATTCGCTTGAACATCCCGGACGACCATCTGGGCAGCTGACTTTTTGGAGACAGGCCATGACCGCTCACGCCCTGCAACGCACGTCCGTCGTCGCCAGCCTGCCCGCCATGCGCCTGGTGGCCGGTAAAAAGCCGTCGGTGGACGACATCTACCCGCGCCTGTTCGACGCCATTCTCGAACAGCGTATCGCACCGTCCAGCCGCTTTACCGAAGAAAGCCTGGGCGACACGTTTGGCGTGAGCCGCAGCGTGATTCGTCGCGTGCTGGCCAAGCTGTCCCATCAGCAGGTGATCATTCTGCGGCCCAATCAGCGCGCCCAGGTGGCAGCGCCGGACGCCCTGCAAACACGGCAGATTCTGGAGGCGCGACGCCTGACTGAAATCACCGTGGTGCAACTTGCCTGCCTCCATGCAACGGCGCAGCACATCCGCCAGTTACACGAGCTGATCGCCCGCGAACGCGACTGCATTGAACGTGATCAACGCGGGCCGGCAATTCGCTTGTCCGGGGAGTTCCATCTGCAATTGGCGGCCATCGCCGGCAATGCACCGCTGGCACAGTTTCTGAACAGCCTGGTGCCGTTGACATCGCTGGTCATTGCTCAATATGAAGCGAAAGCGTGCAGCTATTGCGCATGGCAGGAGCACAGGGCGATTGTTGAGGCGGTAGAGCAAAGGGACTCAAATACCGCTGTAGCGCTGATGACCAGACATCTGGATCACCTGGAAAACGAGTTACTGAAACACCGCTAAAGCCAAGTGAATAGACATCCCACTGTGGGAGCTGGCTTGCCTGCGATAGCGGTGGGTCAGCCAATAAATCATCTACTGATAAACCGCTATCGCAGGCAAGCCAGCTCCCACAGTTGCCCTGAGTTGTTTGATAAATCGCGCTCAACAAAAAGCCCCCGCATCTCACGATACGGGGGCTTTTGTTTTACCGATTGATCACACCGGTTGCAGCACCGACTGACCGCTCAACGCAAGGTCGAGCAACTCACGGTTGGCCACCGCGTACATGGCGTAGTCCGTGCCGACTGCGGCACGAATTTCCACCATCATTGCCACCCAACGATCAGCCATGTCTTTGTGCTGCTCAAGCCACAGGGCCACGCGGGCTTCCATGTCTTGTGGCGCGTCGGCCATTTGCAGAACCGAAATGGTGATCGCCCGTTGCTGCCAGTCCACGTCGTCGCGGAAGGCTTCGCGGGCCTGGGCTTGCCAGTTGTTGGCCACCGGCAGATCGCTGATCTGCTGCAGGTACCACGGCAAGTCCAGGGCGCTGCCGACGGCGAAGTAGGCCTTGGCCACTTCGGCGGCGTCATGCCCGGTTACGTCAGCGGCTTCGATGATTGGCAGCAAGGTATACAGGTGAGTAGTGCCTGCAACCATGCGCGCCAACAACTCCGGTACGCCAGCCTCGGTGTAGGCCTTGTAACGGTTCTGCCAGCCTTCGCGGGTCGGGCCTTCCAGCAGTTCGTCGAGCTTGAGGCCCAACGCGGCCAGGTGTGGACCGAAGTGTGCGGTGTCACGGCCAGCATCCTGCTCGTTGCGACGGCTGCGCAGGAACCAGCGTGTAGCACGGCGACCCAGGCGCATCAGCTCGTCCATCAGCTCCAGTTGCACATCAGCGGAGACCTGGTGGTCCAGGGCTTCGATCTGACGGAACCAGTGCGGGAGATGGAAGATGTCACGCACGATCACGTAAGCACCGGCCACGTTCGCCGGGGTCATACCGGTCGACTCTTTGAGTCGTTGAACAAAGGTGATGCCCATGTGGTTGACCAGATCGTTGGCGATCTGGGTGCTCACAATTTCGCGCTTCAAGCGATGGCGACGCATGGCCTCGCCGAACTTGGCAACCAGGCTCGGCGGGAACGCGGTCTCCATGTCACGGGTCAGGTAGTCGTCATCCGGTACCTGAGACTTGATCAGCGCTTCCTTGAGGTCGATCTTGCTGTAGGAGATCAGCACCGACAGCTCCGGACGGGTCAGGCCCTTGCCATTTGCGGCGCGCTCGACGAGCTGCTCCTCGGTCGGCAGGTACTCGATGGCGCGGTCCAGTTTGCCACGGCCTTCCAGGTCGCTCATCAGGCGCTTGTACTCGGCAGCACGCTCGTAGGCACGGCGCGCGGCCAGGGACAGGGCCTGGGTCTGCTTGTAGTTGTTGCCCAGCACCAGGCTGCCGACTTCGTCGGTCATGCTCGCCAGCAACTGGTTGCGTTGCTTGTCGGTCATGTCACCGGCCTGCACCACTTCGTTGAGCAGGATCTTGATGTTTACTTCGTGGTCGGAGCAGTCCACACCACCGGCGTTGTCGATGAAGTCGGTGTTGGAACCGCCGCCATTGAGGCCGAATTCCACACGACCCAGTTGGGTCATGCCGAGGTTACCGCCCTCGCCCACCACCTTGCAGCGCAGCTCGTTGCCGTTCACGCGCAGCGCGTCGTTGGCCTTGTCGCCCACGTCGGCATGGCTTTCAGTGCTGGCCTTGACGTACGTACCGATGCCGCCGTTCCACAACAGGTCCACCGGCGCCTTGAGCAAGGCGTTCAGCAGTTCGGTCGGGGTGAGCTTGTCGGCCGAGATGTCGAAGCGCTCTTTCATCTGTGGCGAGATGGCAATGCTCTTCGCGCTGCGCGAGAAGATACCGCCACCTTCGGACATGATGCTGGTGTCGTAGTCGGTCCAGGCCGAACGCGGCAGGTCGAACAGGCGCTGACGCTCAACGAAGCTGGTCGCCGGGTTCGGATTTGGATCGATGAAGATGTGCAGATGGTTGAAGGCCGCGACCAGTTGCAGCGTCTCGGACATCAACAGGCCGTTGCCGAACACGTCACCGGCCATGTCGCCGACGCCCACCACAGTGATGCTGTCTTTCTGTACGTTGATGCCGCGCTCACGGAAGTGACGCTGCACGCCAACCCACGCGCCCTTGGCGGTGATGCCCATCTTTTTGTGGTCGTAACCTGCGGAACCACCGGAAGCGAACGCATCACCCAGCCAGAAGCCGTAGTCGATGGCGATGCCGTTGGCGATGTCGGAGAAGGTCGCAGTGCCCTTGTCCGCTGCTACCACCAGGTACGGGTCATCGTTGTCATGACGCACCACGTTCAACGGCGGCACCAGGGCGCCGTCTTTCAGGTTGTCGGTGATGTCCAGCAGGCCGGAGATGAAGATGCGGTAGCAGGCGATGCCCTCGGCCGCGATTTCGTCGCGGCTGCCGCCCAGTGGCAGGCGACGCGGCAGGAAGCCGCCCTTCGCGCCCACCGGCACGATGACCGAGTTCTTCACTTGCTGGGCTTTTACCAGGCCCAACACTTCGGTACGGAAGTCTTCTTCACGGTCGGACCAGCGCAGGCCGCCGCGCGCGACGTTACCAAAGCGCAGGTGCACGCCTTCAACCCGTGGCGAGTACACGAAGATTTCAAACTTCGGCACCGGCTTCGGCAGTTCGGGAATCGCATGCGGGTTGAACTTGAAGCTGAAGTACGACTTGTTCTGGCCGTTGGCGTCAGCCTGGTAGAAGTTGGTGCGCAGCGTGGCCTTGATCAGGTCCAGGTAGCGACGCAGGATGCGGTCTTCGTTGAGCACCTGAACGTCGTCCAGTGCCGTCAGAATCGCCTGTTCCAGACGTTGCTGCTTGTCTTCCAGGTCGTCGGCGGTGAGCTTGCGCGCCAGGTAGAAGCGGGTCTTGAACAACCGGGTCAACTCGCGGGCGATGTCGGTGTGGTTGTTCAGGGTGCTGGCGATGTAACCCAGGTCAAAGCCCAGGCGAATCTGCTTGAGGTAACGGGCGTAGGCACGCAGCAGCGCAACGTCGCGCCACGGCAGGCCGGCGGTCAGCACAAGGCGGTTGAACGCATCGTTTTCGGCGTCGCCATGCACGATGTGCACGAAGGCGTCCTGCAGGGTGTCGTTGAGCTGCTGGATATCCAGGTTCACGCCTTCAGCGGCAATGAACGCGAAGTCATGGATCCAGAACTCACGGCCATTGGCGTGACGCAGGCGATACGGGAATTCACCCAGCACGCGCAGGCCGAGGTTTTCCAGGATCGGCAACACGTCGGACAGCGCCAGCGGGGTATCCGCGTGGTAGAGCTTGCAATGCAGCTCGCGCTGATCGGAGCCCTGCCCCATTGGCTGATAAAAACTCATCACCAGCGGGTTGGCTTCGGTCAGGCTGTTGAGGTGCTGCATGTCGACCACGGCCGAATGCGCGGCGAAACGCTCGCGGTAGCCGGCCGGGAAGCCTTTCGGGAAGTCCGCCAGCACGTTGGTGCCCTGGGCTTCGCCGAAGCTTTCGACGACGAGGCTGGAGTAATCGTCCTGCCAGCTGCGGCAGGCCTGCACCACTTCTTTTTCCAGTTGCAGCGGGTCGATGTCCAGACGCTTCTTCGGGTCAACCCGCAGAATCAGCTGCACACGGGCCAGTACGGATTCGGAGAAGAACGTCCAGAATTCACAGTCCGAGGCTTTCAGGCGATCCATCAGCACTTGCTGGATCTTCTGGCGCACTTCGGTGGAATAGATGTCGCGCGGCACGTACGCCAGGCAGTAGCAGAAACGGCCGTACGGGTCTTTGCGCAGGAACACGCGGATCTTGTTGCGTTCCTGGATCTGCACAATCGACATCACGGTGCTGAACAGCTCGTCGACCGGAGTCTGGAACAGGTCATCACGAGGCAACACTTCAACCACCTGGGCAAGCTCTTTGCCCAGGTGAGCCTTGGCCTGGAAGCCCGAACGGCGTTCGATCTCCGCGACCTTGCGACGGATATAAGGAATCACTCGCACGCTTTCGCCGTACACCGAGGAGGTGTAGAGGCCCATAAAGCGGCATTCCTTGATGACCTTGCCGTCGGCATCGATCTGGCGGATCGACACGTAGTCCGGGTAAGCCGGGCGGTGCACACGGCTTGGGTGTGCAGCCTTGGCGAACGACAGCACGGCCGGCTCACGCAGGTAGGAGACGGCGTAGTCTTCAATGCGCAGGTCGTCGGCGGTGAGGCCGGGGCGCAGCAGTTTGGTCAGACCGAGGAAAGAGCTGGCGTCATATTCGATATGACCGCCGTCCGCCTCGTCACGTACCACAAACTCTTCATAACCGAGGAAGGTGAAGTGGTTGCCCACCAGCCATTCCAGGAAGTTCTTGATCTCGGCTTGTTCTTCGCCGTCGATGCTGAACGGGCTGGCGTCGATACCGGCCAGCAGTTCCTGAACCTTGGCTTTCATCGGTTCAAAGTCGGCCACAGCCACGCGCACTTCGCCCAGCACTTGCTCAAGCTCTTTGCTCAGCACATTCAGTTCGGCGGCATTGGCGCAGCGGTCGATTTCCAGGTACATCAGCGATTCTTGCTGGATGTCATCGCCCTGGGTGCCTTTTGGCAAAATTTCCAGCAACTCGCCCTTCTTGCCACGGCGCACGCTGAGTACGGTGGTTTGCAGGGTATGGATGCTGTAGCCACGACGGTTCAGCTCGGTACGCACCGAGTCCACCAGGAAGGGCAAGTCATGGTGCAGCACTTCGACGGCCGTGTGGGTCGATTGCCAGCCATGACGTTCGTAATCGGGGTTGTAGACCCGCACTTGCGGTTGGGCGTGATCAAAGCGCTCAAGCAGGCGCCAGGCAGACAAGGTGCAACCGGCCAGGTCGGAAAGGCGACGCTGGGTCAGTTCGTCCAGGGAAATAATGCCGAAAAATTGCTCAGCGAACAGCGCCACTTGTGGCAGTGCCTGTTCACTGATGTGCTGCGCCAGTGCCGCTTGCAGTTGATGCTGGAAGTCGGCCTTGCTGGCTGCGGTGAAGAACGCCATCTGTGGTACTCCGCTTGGGCTTGTTATTGATGAAAGCGTCGCGTGTTATCCCCTTGCGGGGAGACCGTCAGCTCTGTTCGCCGGTAATGATAGAAGCACGATAGCGAATCGGAGTGACAGGTGGGTGAAGCTGGAAGAGACAGTCAGGTCACATACATCTTCCACAGGATGCACACCTTGCCAGGTGACGGTACGACGGGCAGGTCAGGCGCACGGCACGTGAACATCCGTTGCGCAGCTTAACGAGTGTAGGAAGCCCGGTGCTTGCGACGCTGCGACATATTCGGTCATCGGTACGCAGGCTGGGGGTGGCGATTGGCGCAACCCGAAAATTCCCGAGATGAAATCGGCAATTTTCATGCTTACGAGTACCCGAAGTGACCGATACAGCCCGTCAGGTCATGCAGTGGGTCTGACACAGGATGCAGCACAAAATTCGCCGCAATGGCACAATTGCGCGCATTACGCCCTACCCCGGACAGGATTTACCATGCTGAAACTGAACACTGACGCACTGATGGCCACACCGTGCGACGACGAAGAAGACAACATGGCCATGCTCTGTTGCCATGGCAAAAATGGCGAGATGTTCATGCTGACCCGCTACCCGGACGAAGAGGAAGTGGAGCTGACCTGGGACTACGAACCATCAACCCTGGATGGGCTGAAGGTCACATTGAGCGCCACGACGCTGTTGGTAGAACTGGCTGCTGGCGACGCCGACGCACTGGGCGGCAAGGACCAACTCGAAATCACCCACGCCACCTGCGCGTCGGATTTGGCTGAAGTCGAAGAAACCTTGCAGAACATTCTCAAAGGCACCGGTACCTTTACCCGGATCTGAATGCGCCGAAGATCAAATGTGGCAGCTGGCTTGCCTGCGATGCTGGCGACTCGGTCCTTCAGATGGCCCCAGTTGATGCCATCGCAGGCAAGCCAGCGCCCACATAAACAGCGCAAGTCTCAGCACCATTTGTGCTAAACACACAAAATTCCTACAAGTTTTCCTTAAAATACGCCCCGCGCAGTTAGTCGCTGCACCCCGCGATGCATTAAAGTAAGCCCCCCGGGCCCGGCGCTTGCTCTTGACGCCAGGCCTCATCTTTCCAGGAACCGTCATCGATGGAACATCGTGAAGCGCTGCTTGCGCTGCGAACCTTTCTTTCCACGCAGATTCTCGGCCAGGAAAAACTCATCGATCGCCTGTTGATCGCGCTGCTCGCCGACGGCCATATGCTGGTCGAAGGCGCGCCGGGCCTGGCCAAGACCAAAGCCATCAAAGAGCTGGCGGAAGGCATCGAAGCGCAATTTCATCGCATCCAGTTCACCCCCGACCTGCTCCCCGCCGACATCACCGGCACCGAGATCTACCGCCCGGAAACCGGCAGTTTCGTATTCCAGCAAGGCCCGATCTTCCACAACCTGGTGCTGGCGGACGAAATCAACCGTGCCCCGGCCAAGGTGCAATCGGCGTTGCTGGAGGCCATGGCCGAGCGCCAGGTCAGCGTCGGGCGCAGTACGTACGACCTGTCGCCGCTGTTTTTAGTGATGGCCACGCAAAACCCGATCGAGCAGGAAGGCACTTACCCGCTGCCCGAGGCCCAGCTCGACCGGTTCCTGATGCACGTAAAAATCGGTTTCCCGGACGCTGCTGTTGAGCGGCGCATCCTGCAACAAGCCCGTGGCGAAGCCCTTAACGGCGAGACCAAGCCCGAGCGCCGCGTCAGCCAACAAGCCATCTTTGCCGCGCGCAAGGAAATCCTTGGCCTGTACATGGCCGACGCCGTGGAGGAATACCTGGTGCAGTTGGTCATGGCCACGCGCACTCCGGCCAAATTCGACCCGGAAATGGCCGAATGGATTGCCTACGGCGCCAGCCCGCGCGGCTCCATCGCCCTCGACCGCTGCGCCCGCGCCCATGCCTGGCTGGCCGGTCGCGACTTCGTCAGCCCCGAAGATATCCAGGCCGTGCTGTTCGACGTGTTGCGTCACCGCATCATTCTGTCGTTCGAAGCCGAAGCGGCCGGCATCGACCAGGACCGCGTGGTGCAACGCATTCTTGACGTCGTTGCCGTCGCTTGAACCCCATGAACGCAAGCGATGGAATCCGCGTCACGCTCAGCGAATTGATTGAGATGCGCCACCGCGTGCGCGAAGTGCAGCTGTTTTCCACCCCCAGCCAGCGCAGCCCGCTGATTGGCCTGCACCACTCCAAGTTGCGCGGGCGGGGTGTGGATTTCGACCAGGTGCGCGTGTATCAGGCCGGCGACGATGTGCGCACCATCGACTGGCGCGTCACCGCACGTACCCAGGAGCCGCACACCAAGCTGTTCCACGAAGAACGCGAACGGCCGATTTTTATCATGGTGGAACAAAGCTGCCGGCTGTTTTTCGGCTCCGGGCAAATGTTCAAATCTGTGCTGGCGGCCCAGGCGGCCAGCCTGATCGGCTGGGCGGCGCTGGGGCATAACGACCGCGTCGGCGGGTTGGTATTCGGCGACAGCGAGCACTACGAAATCAAACCCCGGCGCAGCAAGCAAAGCCTGCTGCAACTGCTTAACCGCTTGGTGCGCGTCAACCAAAGCCTGAACACCGAAAGCCTCCCGGAAGCCGACGCCTTGGGCATGGCCTTGCGCCGTGGCCGTGAAGTGCTGCGCCCCGGCAGCCTGGTGATCGTGATCTGCGATGAACGCGCCCTCACCGAAGGCGCCGAGCAACAGCTGAGCTTGCTGTCACGCCATTGCGACTTGCTGTTGCTGCCGATCTCCGACCCGCTCGACCACGCCCTGCCTGCGGCCGGGCTGCTGCGTTTTGCGCAAAGAGGTGCGCAGCTGGAACTGGATACGCTCAACTTCGAACTGCGCCAAGCCTACAAAGCCCAGGCCGAAGCCCGCATTGCCCGCTGGGAACGGCTCGCACAGAAACTTCGAATTCTATTGATGCCGCTTAGCACTCAAAGCGAAATGGTTGAGCAACTGCGCGAATACCTTAACCCGCAGCACCCGGTTAAAAAGCAATGAGCAGCCTCGACCAACTGCAACCGCTGATCGCACCGCCGTCGATTGGCTTTTGGCCACCTGCGCCCGGCTGGTGGCTGCTATTGCTGCTGATTCCGCTGATCGGTTGGGGGCTGTGGTGGCTGCGCCGCTTTCTGCCAAAACGCCAACCTGTGGCCCGTGCCGAACAGCCCCTCGACCCGCTGCGCATCGCCGCCCTCGCCGAGTTGGCGCTGATGCCCAAACCCTACGACGGCGCCCCCGCCGGTGCCTGGCTGCAACAGCTCAATGGCCTGCTCAAGCGCCTGTGCCGCAACGACTACCCCTACAGCCAGAGCCATACCCTCAACGGCCGCAAATGGCTGGCGTTCCTCGATAACCGTTGCCCGGCGGCTGGCCTGACGCGCTGGATGGTACTGGTGGAAGGCGCCTACAAGCCTGAATGCAAACTCGACGACAAGGCCATCGCCGGCTTGACCCAAGCCATCGACACCTGGATTCGCAAACATGTTTGAGTTCGCCTGGCCGTGGATCTTCGTCCTGCTGCCACTGCCCTGGATAATGCGGCTCGTGTTGCCGGTGGCCGACAGCGGCGAGCCCGCGCTGAACGTCAGCTACCTCGCCGACCTCGAAGGCCTCGCCCGCCGCCGTGCCCGCGCCAACCTGCCCGGCTGGCGCCAGCAAGCACCGTTTGTGCTGATGTGGCTGCTGTTGCTGACCGCCGCCGCACGCCCGGAATGGCTCGGCGAACCCTTGCCGATTGCCGCCAGTGGCCGCGATTTGCTGGTGGCGGTGGACGTGTCCGGCTCCATGGATTTCCCCGACATGCACTGGCAAGACGAAGACGTCAGCCGCCTGAGCCTGGTGCAGCACTTGCTCGGCGACTTCCTTGAAAGCCGCGAAGGCGATCGCGTGGGCCTGATCCTGTTCGGCAGCCAGGCCTACCTGCAAGCGCCGCTGACGTTCGACCGCAGCACCGTGCGCACCTGGCTGGATGAAGCGCGTATCGGCATCGCTGGCAAAAACACCGCCATCGGTGATGCCATCGGCTTGGCGCTCAAGCGTCTGCGCCAGCGCCCGGCGCAAAGCCGCGTGCTGATCCTGGTCACCGATGGCGCCAACAACGCCGGCCAGATCGACCCGCTGACCGCCGCCCGCCTGGCCGCCGAAGAAGGCGTGAAAATCTACCCGATTGGCATCGGCGCGGACCCAGAGGAAACCGGTTCGTTGGGCATTCTTGGCGTCAACCCGAGCCTGGATCTGGACGAACCCGCGCTCAAAGCCATCGCCGATGCTACCGGCGGCCGCTACTTCCGTGCGCGCGACGGCGACGACTTGCAAAAAATCAAGGAAACCCTCGACCAGCTCGAACCCGTGGCGCAACAGCCTACCCAGGCCCGCCCGGCCCAGGCGTTGTACAGCGCGCCGTTGGCCCTGGCGTTGATCCTGAGCGTGTTGCTGGTGATTCAGGAGCGCTGGCCCAACAACGCGCTGCAACGGGCCTTCAACAAATTGTCGACCAAGGGGATTTTCCTGCAACAGCACCCTGAATGGCGCCAACGCCTCAAACGCCTGCGTTTGCGGAGGCGTCGATGATCGACCTGTGGCCGCACTTCTTCCGTCCCTGGTGGCTGCTGCTGTTGCCGCTGCTTGGCTGGCTGCTGTGGCAGTTGTGGCACCGGCAAAAACGCGCCGGGCGCTGGCAGATGATCCTGCCGCCGGCCTTTCACGCCGTGCTGCTCAGTGGCGGCAGCGGGCGCGAGAGTAAATCGCCGTGGGTGGTGCTGGGCATCGCCTGGCTGCTGGCCGTGCTGGCCTTGCTCGGCCCCAGTTGGCAGCGGGTTGAGCAGTCCAGCCAAAAACCGTCCGACCCGTTGGTGGTGCTGCTGGAGCTGACCCCGGAAATGCTCGCCACCGACAGCCCGCCCAATCGCCTGGAGCAAGCGCGCCGCAAGCTGTATGACTTGTTGCAGGCACGCGACAGCGCGCCGACTGCAATCGTCGTCTATGCCGGCAGCGCCCACACGCTGGTGCCGCTGTCTGACGACCTGGCGACCAGCCGCAACCTGCTGGAAGCGTTGCGCCCCTCGATCATGCCCGAGCCCGGCCACCGTGCCGATCTGGCAGTAGAGAAAGCGCTGGTCCTGCTAAAGAGAGGCGGCCTCGGCCAAGGGCGTTTGCTGCTGGTGGGTTCCTCGCTGTCGAAACAGGAACGCCAGGGCATTCGCTTGCAACTGCAAGGGGCGCAGGCGCCGACCTTGTCGATCCTCGGCATCGGCAGCCGCGAGGGCACGCCGGTAACCCAGGAAAGCGGCGAATTCCTCAAGGACGATCAAGGCGCGATTCTGGTACCGCGCCTCGACAGCCCGACCCTCAAGGCCTTTGCCAGCGAAATGGGCGGTCGCTACCGCGCCGCGCGCCTGGACGACAAAGACCTGCGCCAACTAAACCTGCTCGACGGTCCGCAATCCCTGCGCAACGACGGCCAACTGCTGCACCTCGACACCTGGGCCGACCAGGGTTACTGGCTGCTGCTGCCGCTGTTGCTGCTCGCGGCCTGCGCCGGGCGGCGTGGCTGGCTGTTTTGCCTGCCGCTGTTATTGCTCGGCGCGCCGCAACCCAGCTATGCGTTTGAGCTTCAAGACCTGTGGCTGCGCCCCGACCAGCAAGGCCAATACCTGCTCAGGCACAAACGCCCGGCCGAGGCCGCAGAGCGCTTTGAAGACCCGCAATGGCAAGGCGTGGCGCTGTACGAAGCGGGCAACTATGCCGAAGCCATCAAGCGGTTTGCCCTGAGTGATGACGCCTATTCTCACTACAATCGCGGCAATGCCCTGGCCAAGTCAGGCGAGCTGGAAGCGGCAATCGACGCCTACGAGCAAGCCCTGGAAGCCCAGCCCGACCTGCAACCGGCCCTGAAAAACAAGGCGCTGGTGGAAACCCTGCTGCAGGAAAAAGCTCATCCCGAGCCCGCCAAGCCTGTCAAAAATGAGGATGACGAAACCACCCAACCCGGCCAAACTGCGCAACCGGGCGCGAGCGGGCAAAGCACCACAGGTGGCGAACAGTCCGCCCAAGGCCAGGGCGAGGCCGGCACCACCGACACCCAAACCGGCGCCACGCCAAAAGCCGGCGGTAACGAGGTGCCAGGCAGCGAGTTGGGCGATGAGCAAACCACGACGCCGCCCTTGCGCCCCGCCGACATGAACATTGATGGCGAACACCGCCAGGCCCTGGAGCAATGGCTGCGGGAGATCCCGGACAACCCCGGCGAGCTGCTGCGCCGCAAATTCTGGTACGAACAGCAACAACATCAGGACAAGACTCGATGAGCCGCCGCACCCCCCTTCTGCTTCTGCTCGCGTTATCGGCAGGCTACGCCCAGGCGGCAAACCTGGTGGCCAGCGTCGACCGCAGCCGCCTCAATTCCGGGGAAACGGTGGAGCTGACGGTCGAGTCCAGCGACGTCACCCAGTTCGGCAAGCCTGACCTGTCGCCCCTGGATGCACAGTTCGAAGTCAGCGGCACGCGCCAGATCAACCAACTCACCACCCTGGGCGGCGACAACCACGCCACCACGCGCTGGATCATCACATTGCTGCCCAGGGAAAACGGCACGGTGGTGATCCCGCCGCTGCAAGTGGGCGAACTCAAGACCCAGCCCATCAGCCTGCAAGTGGTCGAAACCGCGAGCCAGAACACCAGCGCCGAACTGGCGCCAGTGTTCATTGAAACCAGCCTCGACCAGAGCAGCGTGTACGTCCAGGCCCAGGCCTTGTTGACCGTGCGCGTGTATCACTCGGTGTCGCTGTACGACGACAGCAGCCTCACCGCGTTGCAGATTCCGGATGCGCGCATTGAGCAGTTGGGCGAATCGCGGACCTACGAGAAAGTCATCAACAGTATTCGTCATGGCGTGATCGAAACCCGTTACGCGATCTACCCGCAGCACAGCGGCGCCGTGGTGATTCCGGCGCAAACGTTCAGTGCGACGTTGGTGGAGTCACGCCCAGCGCAGGAAAACACCTTGCAAGGCACCAAGCCGGGCAAGCTGATCCACGTCAGCTCGGCGCAGCTGCCGCTGACGGTAAAACCCAAACCCGAGCTGTACCCCGCCGACGCGCCGTGGATACCGGCGCGCAGCCTCACGCTCAGTGAAGCCTGGAACCCGGAGCCGGACCACGTGCAAGTCGGCGACTCGCTGACCCGCAGCCTCACGGTCAAAGCCGAGGGCCTGTCCAGCGCGCAACTGCCCGCCCTGCCCAGCACCGACATCAATGGCCTGCGCCGTTACCCCGACCAACCGGTACTCGGCAACCAGAACAACGACCGCGGCCTGATCGGCAGCCGTGAAGACCGCGAAGCCCTGGTGCCCACCCGCGCCGGTGCGGTCGAGCTGCCTGCGGTGGACGTGGTGTGGTGGAACACCCACGAAGACCACCTCGAACGCAGCAGCCTGCCCGCGCGCACCCTGCAAGTGGCCACCAACCCGAGCCTGGTCGTGGACACGCCCGCCACCCCCACCGTGATCACCGCCCCGGACGATGAGCGCCTGTGGCTGTGGCAACTCAGCACACTGATCTTCGCCTGCACCACCCTGCTCGGCTTCGGCCTGTGGTGGCGCGCCCGCCGGCAACCCGCCGTGCAGCGCGCCGCGCAAACCGGCCCGAGCCCACGCTCGCTGCTTGACGACCTCAAACGCGCGACACAAGCCAACGACCCCCACGCCACCCGCCAGGCGCTCGATGCCTGGGCACGCCAACAACCGGAAACCCTCGCGGCGATGGCGGCGCGCTTTGTGCCGCTGTCCGATGCGCTGGATGGCCTTAACGGCGCGCTGTACAGCGAAGGTGGGCATTTCTGGCTGGGCGAAGACCTGTGGCGCGCGGTGAAAGCCATCCCCGTCGCCGAACGCGAGCAAGACCCAGCCACCGACACCACCAGTTTGCCGCCGCTGTATCCCAAATAACGCCCACCCCAAAATCCCCTGTGGGAGCTGGCTTGCCTGCGATGCGGGCAACTCGGTCTATCAGTCAAACCGAGGTGATGCCATCGCAGGCAAGCCAGCTCCCACATTCGATCTCTGTCAGACCCAAGCATCTGTGTTGCCTGGGCGGACATGCGTTGTTAAAGGCCAGCAGTCCATATCCCTTTAACTTGCAGGAAGTTTCCTAGACAATCCCACGGCCTTGCGCCTGCTCACTTCACTGGCTAGCCTTCGCTCCGTCGCTGCATATCAGCGATCGGGCGTGAGATCCCGTGTAAAGCAGACTTGATGCGCTACATCCGTCTATGGCGGCTGTGTGCGGGCAGACTTCGGTCTGGCCGGGTCCTGCTCTCCGGTATCTCACCCCGCACATAGCTGCCACCTTTTTTGACGTGTGAGATCGGCGAAAAAATGGCTTCAAACCTGAGCAGGTATTCTTCATGAAAAAAATCGTCCCCGACCCACCCCGCATCATCCTCGACCGCGAAATCTTCGAGCGCGCCCTCAACCACTACCTGCAACCCGACGCCCCACCCTCTTTCAGCGTGCACCACGACCTCAGCTTCGAAGACGCCCTGGCGCAAATCTGCGACCTGTTGCGCTGCGCAGCCGCCACCGCAGCCGTTTCCACCCAGGAGCTGCTTGGCGATCAACGCCATCTAGCCGGCGCCACCGAACACCTGATCGACAAGGCACAAACCCTGGCCGACCGCGCACTCAACTGCCTGCACGCCGCGTAAATCCTGTGGGAGCTGGCTTGCCTGCGATGCGGGCACCTCGGTCTTTCAGTCAAACCGAGGTGATGCCATCGCAGGCAAGCCAGCTCCCACATTCGATCTTGGTCAGCCGCAGACGCCATGTGGCCTTTCGATCGTTCCCATGCTCTATGGCGGCTGTGTGCAGGCAGACTTCGGTCTGGCTGGAGTCCTACTGTCCGGTATTCTCGCCCTGCACATAGCTGCCACCCTTTTGTCGAGTAAGCCCGACATTTTGAGCGCGCCCTCAACCACTATCTGCAACCCGACGCGCCGCCCTACTTCAGCGTGCACCACGACCTCAGCTTCGAAGACGCCCTGGCGCAAATCTGCGACCTGTTGCGCTGCGCAGCCGCCACCGCAGCCGTCTCCACCCAGGAGCTGCTTGGCGATCAACGTCACCTCCCAGCGCCACCGAACACCTGATCGACAAGGCACAAACCCTGGCCGACCGCGCACTCAACTGCCTGCACGCCGCGTAACCCCAGTGGGAGCTGGCTTGCCTGCGATGCGGGCACCTCGGTCTTTCAGTCAAACCGAGGTGATGCCATCGCAGGCAAGCCAGCTCCCACATTCGATCTTGGTCAGCCGCAGGCACCGTGTGGGCTTTTACAGGTAAACTCCCCTCCTTTTCATCTTCTCCACGGAGTTCGCCTTGCGTCTGTTTCACACCTCCGACTGGCACCTTGGGCAAAACCTGCACGGCCAGGAACGCGACTACGAACATGCCTGCTTTCTTGAGTGGCTGCTGGGCCAATTAAAAGCCGAGCGCCCGGACGCATTGCTGATCGCCGGCGATATCTTCGACACGGTCAACCCGCCGCTCAAGGCTCAGGAGCGCTTGTATGACTTCATCATCAGCGCCCACGAACAAAACCCGAAACTCACGATTGTGATGATCGCCGGCAACCACGACTCCGGCTCGCGTATCGAGCTGCCCGCGCCGTTGATGCGCCGCCTGCGCACCCATGCGCTGGGCCGTGTGCTGTGGCTGGATGATGGCCAACTGGATGCCGAGCGTTTGCTGATCCCGCTGCCCGACGCCAAAGGCAAGATCGCCGCGTGGTGCCTGGCGCTGCCCTTTTTGCGCCCGGCCGAAGTCACCGGCGCGCACTTGGGCGACGACTACCTGCGCGGTATTGGCCAGGTGCATGAATGGTTGATCGGCGCCGCCAATGCCAAGCGCAAAAGAGGCCAGGCACTGATCGCCATCAGCCATGCGCACATGGCCGGCGGTTCGGTATCGGAAGACTCCGAACGCAGCCTGATCATCGGCAATGCCGAAGCACTTCCCGCCAAGCTGTTCGACAGGACGGTGGGCTATGTGGCCCTCGGCCATTTGCACAAGCCGCAAAAGGTTAATGGTGAAGATCGGATCCGCTACAGCGGGTCACCGATTCCGCTGTCTTTTTCCGAAATCGGCTACAAGCATCAGGTTCTCGACGTGACGTTCCAGGGTGAAAGACTCGTCGGCGTCGAGCCGCTGCTGATTCCGCGCTCGGTCAACCTGCAACGCCTGGACGCTGCGCCGCTGGCGGACATTCTCAAACAATTGGCAGACTTGCCCGATGTCGACCTGTTGGCCGAAACCCAACGCCACCCGTGGCTGGAAGTGCGCGTGCGCCTCGACGAACCGCAACCGGACCTGCGCCAACAAATCGAAAGCGCCCTGCAAGGCAAGGCCGTGCGCCTGGTGCGCATCGCCGCCGAGTACGCGGGTAAACGCGGCAGCGACGCCACGGACGAAGAGCGCCTGATCGAACTCGACCAGCTCACGCCCCAGGAACTGTTCAGCCGCGCCTGGCAGGACAGTTACGGCAGTGAAGTGGATGAACAAACCTTGAAGGATTTCGCCGTGCTGCTCCAGGAAGTGCAACAGGAGGAGGAACAGCCATGAAGATTCTCGCCATCCGCCTGAAAAACCTCGCCTCCCTCGCAGGCCCGTTCGAGATCGACTTTACCGCCGAGCCCCTGGCCAGCGCCGGGCTGTTCGCGATCACCGGGCCCACCGGCGCCGGTAAAAGCACCCTGCTCGACGCCCTGTGCCTGGCGTTGTTCGGCGCGGTGCCGCGCCTGGGCGACACCGGCCAAGCCAAGATGCAGGATGCCGACAGCGACATCTCGATTGGCGACCCGCGCACATTGCTGCGCCGTGGCACCGGCGGCGGTTATGCCGAAGTGGATTTTGTCGGCGTCAGCGGGCGTCGCTACCGCGCACGCTGGGAAGCCAACCGCGCCCGCGACAAGGCCAGCGGCAAGCTGCAAAACAGCCGGCAAAGCCTGATCGACCTGGACAGCGACCAACTGCTCGCCAGCCAGAAAACCGAATACAAAACCCAGCTGGAACTGGCCCTGGGCCTGAACTTCGAGCAGTTCACCCGCGCGGTACTGCTGGCGCAAAGTGAGTTCAGTGCCTTCCTCAAAGCCAACGACAATGAGCGCAGCGAACTGCTGGAAAAGCTCACGGACACAGCGCTGTATACGCAGCTCGGTCGCCGCGCGTTCGACAAGGCCAAAGATGCCAGGGACGCCCACAAGCAGCTGCAAGACCAGGCCACCGGCGTGGTGCCCTTGGCCGCCGAAGCCCGCGCCGAACTGGATCAGCAACTGGCCGAGGCTCAGCAGCAGTTCAAAACCCAGCAAGCGCAACTTAAACAGCTGGAGCTGCAGCACACCTGGCTCAAGGAACTGCGCGAATGGCAGGATCGCCAGCTCAGCGCAACCGAACAGCTACAACGGGCGCAGGCCGATTGGGAGCAACAGGGCCAGCAACGTCAGGACCTGAGCCGTCTGGACCAATTGGCACCACAACGGCATCACTTTGCGCGTCAGGCCGAACTCGGCACCTTGCTCACGCCCCTCGCCGCACAGATTCAACAGCACATTGAGCAGCAAACCACGCTGCTTACCCGGCAGGAACAGGCGCAACTGCAGCAATCGGCGGCGCAGACGGCACTGGCCGACGCCCTGAAAAACCAGGCCGACGCCGTGCCATTGCTGCGCCAGGCGTTTGAAGAGCAAAACACCCTCGCTCACCTGAACAAGGAACTGGCCAGGCGCAGCGAAGAGAAACAGCAACAGGAAGCCGCCTGCACCGAAGGCCAGGCCTTGCTCAAAGGCTTGCAGCACAAGCAAACCGAAGTTGCCGAGCGCCTGCAACGCCTGGCCGCCGAGCTTGAGCGCAGCGCCGCCCTGGCGCCGCTCAGCGATGCCTGGACCGCCTATCGCGATCGCCTGCAACAACTGATGCTGATCGGCAATCGCCTCAACAAGGGCCAGGCCGAACTGCCGCAGCTTGAACACCGCGCAAACGCCGCCGCCGAACAGTTTGCCCAGCAGCGCGAGGCGTTGGAGGTGCTGTATCAGGAAGCCGGTGCCGAGCCCCATGCCGTGGCCGAACAAATCCAGTTGCTGGCCAGCCTGCTGCAAGACAATCGCAAGCAGCAGCGCGCGTTCGAAGAACTCACGCGCCTGTGGGACAGCCAACAACAGCTGGATCACCACGCGGCCTCGTTGACCCAGAAGCTCGCAGACGCTCAGCAACAGCGCGAAAAACTCAACCAGAGCGGCCTGCAAACCAAAGCCGAACTGGCCGTTGCCGAACAAACCCTGACGGTGACCAAGCAATTGCTGGAGCGCCAGCGGCTGGCCCGCAGCGCCAGCGTCGAGGAACTGCGCGAGCAGTTGCAGGATGACCAGCCCTGCCCGGTGTGCGGCAGCCACGAGCATCCCTATCATCAGCCGGAAGCCCTGTTACAGAGTCTCGGCCGTCATGACGAAAACGAAGAGGCCACGGCGCAGAAAGCTGTCGATACCCTCAAGGAAAAACTCACCGACCTGCGCGGTGAAGTCGGCGGCTTGATCGCTCAACAGAAGGAGTTTCTGCAACAGCAGGAACAGTTGGCGATTCAACAGCAGGGCTTGGCGCCGAGCCTTGAGGCGCACCCGCTGTCTGCCTCGCTGTTCAATCAGGACGCCGCCAAGCGCAGTGCCTGGCTGTCGCAGCAACTGACTCAACTGACGCAAAACATCAGCCAGGATGAGCAACGTCAAGGCGCCCTGCTCAACTTGCAACAAAATGCCGGGCGCCTGCAGCAGCAACTGCACGCCGCCCAGGAAGCCAGCGGGCAAGCCCGTCAATTGCTGGTCGACCAGCAGCGCGAACTGGCCAACGACCGTGAACGTCTTGATGAAGAGCTCAACGCCTTCACAGGCCTGCTGCCGGCCGAGACGCTGGAAGGCATGCGCAGCGATCCGGCCAACACGTTCATGGCGCTTGATCAGCAAGTCGGCCAGCGTCGTGAACAGCTTGATCGTCAACGCGAAGAGCTGGAAGAGCAGCAGCAACGCCAGCAAACCGTCGATAAGGAACAGAGCAATCAACAGCACCGCCAGCAGCAATTGGACGCCGTGCAACACGCCGTTACCGAACTGTCGGCGCAGCAACAGGCTGTACAGGAAAAACTCGGCGCCCTGCTCGGCAGCCATGCCAGTGCCGAACACTGGCAACAGCAACTCGACGCTGGCGTGGCGCAATCACGCCAAAGCGAGACGGACGCCAATGGGCAATTGCAGGAAATCCGCAACACGCTGATCCAGCTGGCCGCCGACCTCAAGGCCCAGCAGGAGCGCCAACAGGCATTGAACGCCGAGCAACACACCCTGGAAACCCGAATCACAGCGTGGCGCGCCCAACACCCTGAACTGGACGATGACGGTCTGTCCCGCCTGCTGGCCTTCGATGACGCCCAGGTCAATGAACTGCGCCAACACGTGCACAGCAGCGAGAAAGCCGTCGAGCAAGCCAAAGTTCTGCTGCAAGAACGCGAACAGCGCCTCGCTGACCACCAGGCGTTGCACAACGGTAACGTGGACGCCGAGCAACTGGACAGCGCGCTGGCAACCCTCAATCAGCAATTGGCCGAGGGCGAGAAACACATCATCGAGCTGCGCGCCCGCCAATCCGAAGACCAACGTCGCCAGGACGCCAACCATGCGCTGGCCGAGCAAATTGCCAAAGCCTATGAACAATGGCAGCGCTGGGCACGGCTCAATGCGCTGATCGGCTCAGCCTCTGGCGACACGTTCCGCAAGATCGCCCAGGCCTACAACCTCGACCTGTTGGTGCACCACGCCAACGTGCAATTGCGCCAACTGGTGCGCCGCTACCGCCTCAAACGGGGCGGCAGCATGCTCGGGCTGCTGGTGATGGACACGGAAATGGGCGATGAACTGCGCTCGGTGCACTCGCTGTCAGGCGGTGAGACGTTCCTGGTCTCGCTGGCGCTGGCGCTGGGTTTGGCATCGATGGCCTCCAGCACGCTGAAGATCGAGTCGCTGTTTATCGACGAAGGTTTCGGCAGCCTGGACCCCGAGTCGCTGCAACTGGCGATGGACGCGCTCGATGGCCTGCAGGCCCAGGGTCGCAAGGTGGCGGTGATTTCCCACGTGCAGGAAATGCACGAACGCATCCCGGTGCAAATTCAGGTCAAACGCCAGGGCAACGGCTTGAGCACCCTGGAGGTCAAGTGAACGAAGCCCTGCTGTATTCGTTTCGGCGCTGCCCGTATGCGATGCGGGCGCGGTTGGCCTTGCGCTACTCAGGGGTCGCCGTGCGAATCGTCGAAGTGAGCCTCAGGGCCAAGCCGGCCGAGATGCTGGCACTGTCGCCCAAAGGCACAGTGCCGGTGCTGAGCGTGGGCGGTGTGGTGATTGAGGAAAGCCTGGAGATTATGCAATGGGCGCTGGCGCAGCACGATCCAGAAGGCTGGTTGCTGCAGGGCGCCCCTGCGGTGCTGGCGCTGATCGCCGAGAATGATCAGGGCTTCAAGTATCATTTGAATCGATACAAGTACGCCGAGCGCTACCCCGAACAGCCGATGGAAGCGTATCGGGCCGAGGGCGAGGTGTTTTTGCAGAAGCTGGAGGGGTTGCTGGCGCAGCGGGACTATTTGCTCGCCGAGCATGTAAGCATGGCGGATGTGGCGCTGGCACCGTTTGTACGGCAGTTCGCGCATGTGGATCGCGAATGGTTTGCCGAGGCGCCGTACCCGCGACTGCAAGCCTGGCTACAGCGCTTTCTGGAATCGCCATTGTTCATCGCAGTGATGGCAAAGCCCTGAGCCCAGCACAATCCACTGTGGGAGCTGGCTTGCCTGCGATGCCGACAACTCGATCCAACTGAAACACCGAGTCGATTGCATCGCAGGCAAGCCAGCTCCCACAGTTGACCGTCGCTTGATTCAAGCTCACTGCTGAATTTTGTGATCCAGAGCGGCGTAGAAGTTGGCGCTTTGTTGCAGGTATTTCTGGGTGTAAGCACTGGTGCTGGATTTTTTACCGCTCACATCAACGCTGGCAGCGGCTGGCAATGCCACGGTAGCGGAAACAGCAGAAGCGGCGATGATCGAGAAAAGATTGAAGTTCATGTCGGTAACCCTTGTGTTCGTTTGGTTGAGTGGCCGGGGAAGGCCTTGGAACCAAACTTACGCCCGAGGGCAGCACCTTAGAAATGCTTTGAAACATTAGCCGCTATTAATAGAATTAATAGACAGGCTCAGGCCCCGCACTGCGGGGCCTGTGGCTTATTGACGCACCAGGAATTTGAGGTCACTGGGGGCATCAATCGCCAATTTCTGCACGGTTTTGCCGAGCAGGCCGGTTTTGGGGTCGCGTTCAACCACCACAATTTCATTGCTTTTCTGGTTGGCAATCAGCAGGAACTTGCCACTCGGGTCCAGGCTGAACTCGCGCGGGTGGTCGCCTTCCACGGAACGGCGTTGCAGTTCCTTGAGGTGCGCGGTGGCCGGGTCGATGCTGAACACCAGCAACTGGTTGGCGGTACCACGGTTACTCACGTAGAGGAATTTGCCGTCGCTTGAGGCATGCAATGCGGCGCCAGCCTTGTCGGTCACCGGTTGGGCAGCGGCGAAATCCACCAGCTGGGTCTGGGTCAGCTTGCCGTCGTTGTAGTCATACACCGCAACCTGGGCGCTCATCTCGGTGCTCAGCCAGGCATGCTTGCCATCGGCGGAAAACAACAGATGACGCGGGCCGCTGCCCGGTGGCAATTGCACCGACGCCTGATCGGCTGGGGTCAATGGCAGCTCGTGGTTGGCCTTGGGGTCGTAGTGGTAGGCGAAAATCTTGTCTGCACCCAGGTCCTGAACAAACACGTATTTGCCATCCGGCGATGAAACCACCGAATGTACGTGGTTGGACGCCTGACGCTCAGGGTTCACGCGGCTGGCCGGGTGCCCACTGAGTTGCACCGGCGCGGATAATTTGCCCGTGGCATCCACCGGCAACACCGCCAGGCTGCCGCCCGGATCTTCCAGCACCGAATAGTTGGCTACGAACAGGTAACGCCCATCTGCCGCGAGGCTGGAATGGGTCGGTTCATTGCCCAGGCTCTGCACCTGATTAATCAGCGTCAGTTGATGGTTCTGCGGGTCAATGCTGTAGCTGCTGACGCGGCCAACCGGATCTTTCTGACCCGGGCCGTTCTCATTGACGACAAACAGATGCTTCTGGTCTTTGGAAATCGTCAGCCAGGACGGGTTGGCGGTCTTGGCCGCAAGTACCGGTTTGCCGCTGAACTGCCCGGTACGGCTGTCAAACTGCAGGCGGTAGATGCCTTCACTGGTGCCGGCCGTGTAGCTGCCGACCAACAGTTCATAAGTGTCTGCCGGTGCGGCCTGAACCGACATCGCACCGACACTGCCTGCCATCAGCAGGGGCCAGAATTTACGCATCATCCGCTTCATCCTCGTCGTTATTGTTGCCGGTGAAAGCACTGAGGCAGATCAGGCGGTGCTCGCCCGAATCACCGGTAAGGGTCCAGCTTTGCAAGGTGCCGTCAAACGTGGCGGCCTGCACCTGTTCCAGGCTGAAATTCCAGCGTTTTTCAGCGCGGCCGTCCATGGCAGTGATCAGCAGTTGGTCTGCGGTGAGTTCGAACTCAAAGGCGTGCAGCCCATCGATTTCAAGCATGTCGCTGGTGGAAAGGACGGCGGTCAGGGTGTCGGCAGTCATGGCAGTCAATCATCTACGGGAAAGCGCCAATCATAGCCCAGCACGGCCGGTGCAGCGCCGCTTTCAGCAGCAGCAACGCCATAAATACCCCGAAACAGACTCACCAACCCCGCGCCAACGGCTGCATACGCCCGTTTTGCAGCGCCCATGCGAAACACCTGATAACGCATTGAGGATACCGATGCGGCCACGGGCGGGTATTTTTCCCGGCGTACGGTTTATCCCTCAAGCAAAGGAATCGCTTGCATGCTATCGGTTAGAAACACCCCGCGCGCCTACGTCGTTTCACTGCCGGACGAGTCGCCACCGCCCGTTCAAGCGCCGGTGCTTAATACACCCGCTCAGCCAACGCCCTCCCGTGCACAGTCATTGCTTCGTGGCATTCAGTCTCAGCGCGAACGCGTTCGTGCAGACACACCCGCAACGGTGGTAGCTGACCACTTTGCCAGTCGTCCCAGCGTACGCTCAGTGGTCGCCGATCTACTGGCACAAGCGCTCAAGGCGCAATACCCCACGCTCGAAATCGACATTGCCAACACGTCACTGGCCGTGCCTGTCAGTGCCGACCCGTTGCAGTATGAGTTGACCCCTCTGCTGGACCTGGCACTCGAGCATCTGGCCGCCGGTACCGAGCTGAATTTCACCGATCGACATGGCGTGCCCTGCAAGTGGATCAACACCGCACACTCCAGGCTCCTGAAAACCACCGGTACGGGCGGCCACCTTGCCATGCCTTTGGGCATGCAAACCCTGGAAATAGCTATCCAGAACCTGCGCCCGCTGCTCAAGTCGGCATTCGCCGATGCACTGAGTCAGTATTGGGCAAAAAACGCGTTCAGCACATCTGCGTCGCCGGTCAGCCATTGGTTATGGCTTAGCGACACCTTGCAAAATACCCTGCGCATCGCAGCCCTCAAGCAGCCCGGCCTGGATGACTTGCAGCGCCAGACGCTGGATCAAGTCACACGCTACCCCGACCCGGCGGAGCGCGCCGCAGCGCTGGGAGACTCAGCCGCGCAAGTCTTCATCGTGGATTCCACTCTCAGCAAAGCCGGCAAAACCGGCACAGTCCTGAGCCCCGACCTGCTGATTACTCGTCAGGTCAACGGCCGGCAAGTGGTGCTGCACGCGTCCGCTGCAGGCGTGGTCACGCCCTACTCTTCCCTGGAAACGTTCGCCCAGGCGTGGGAGCGTCAACTCAACAAAGACTTTGTGTTTGATCAAATGGTGTGGAAACGATCTGCACCCGACGGTTCCATCTTTGATACCCAGGCCGCCATTCTTCTTGATCGGCAACTGCAAAATCTCGAGGCAATCCAGCTACCGACCCACGCCAGTGTCG
The DNA here is from genome assembly GCF_049896045.1 of Pseudomonas sp. PWP3-1b2. Taxonomy (NCBI): domain Bacteria; kingdom Pseudomonadati; phylum Pseudomonadota; class Gammaproteobacteria; order Pseudomonadales; family Pseudomonadaceae; genus Pseudomonas; species Pseudomonas sp. PWP3-1b2. The sequence goes on along the minus strand of NZ_JAFCTN010000025.1, from coordinate 65,925 downwards.
AGGAGCTCGAACAGCTGTTTTCCCAGGCGAGTGCCACCGCACCGTGGTTCAACAACGCCTTGCACGCGCCATCGGCGGTACTGGAACCCCTGGCACGAACGCTGCCTGACTGGCTCAAACGCGCCAGTGGCGTCGACCGGTTCACCTATCGACAGCACGCACTCGCGCTGGCAAGCAGTGTGCAACGCAATAACGGTCGAAACTTTCTGACCGACATCCCGGATCTTCACACGTACGCCGAACAACAGCTGGACGCGCAACTGGCAGCCAAAGGCTACCGTGCCAACGACCTGGAAATTACATTCAAAGTGCCCGTCGGCACCCTCGGCGGTGGCTACATCGAGCCGGTCAAAATGGGCCTGGTGCAAATGGCCCTGGAGAACCTCGCCGGCTTGCCCAAAGGCGCGATGGATATCCGCCTGCGAGGCGTGCCGGTGACTGATCCGAAGATGGCCCAACAGCTCAAGGACCTTATCAGCCTCGTCGACATTGGAAAGCACTACCCGGCGTTGCTTGACACCCATCTGCTCGGCGATACCGCGCAAAGCCGCGAACGCCAGGCGCTGTTCAGCGAGCAAGTACCTGTGCAGCTCACCATGCAAGCCATGGCGTTCAAGCTGCGCGGCGAAAATGGCCTCACCGCGCGTGGCTGCCAATTGATCGAAGCGGCCGTGCGACCGGGCGCGGGGCCGCGAACGCTTGACGGTGCAGACATCAGCGTTCGCCCCCTGGCATTCCTGCGTAAGCCAGGCGCTACACCCGATGTGGTCGACAACATGTTCCTGATCGAACCGCACGATCCGCAAAAAGGCCCGCACATTCTCTATCGCCCCCAGCTTTCGCCGCCCTTGCAGGAGTTTGCCAGCCGCGAAGCACTGCTGACCGCCATCCAGCAACCGGGCCCGCTGCAACAGAGCATTCTTGCCTGGTTGCCCGACGCCAAAACCCGGGCGGTGTATGGCAATGGCGGTTTCCACACGCCGCATATCGCCCACTACAGCGTATTCAACGAGTTTGACGCCCCCCAGACACCTGCGCCCACCAGACTTGCCGTCGACGGCTACGCTGCCGCCACCAGGTTGCAGCAAGCCTTTGGCGGCGGCGACCTGATGAAACACCTGTTCAGCGCCAATGCCCACAGCCTGGTCTCACTCGCCAAAGACCAGTCCGCCTCCGACACCGAGAGCCGTTGGGCCTCCCACAAAGAGCTGGGCTGGCTGTTATTCAACAGCTTGCTGCCGGTGCTGCGTGGCCCGGGCGCGATGGTGGGTTGGCTGTTGCAGATGGCGGCGGTCGACAACGATATAGAACGCGCCAGCGATCCACGCAACCCTGACCCCACGGCTGCCATCGTCGACCTGTTGGTGAACATGGGGACGCTGCTCAGCCATTCTTCGGCGCCCGCAGTACCCGAACGGCCACTGGGCGCCCTGCCCTTCGCTCAGCGACCGGAAGTGGCTCTGCCGTTGGTCCGTCCCGCTGACACTGTCGCGAACACGGCGCCAGGAATGATTCGGGAAGCGCCCTCGGCAACGGCTGGCCAGTTCATTGAAACCGCTGGAAGCTCGTTCGACTTCGCGTTCAGCGCCTCGCGTGATCTGAGTGCCACACAGCGCGCTCACATTGCTTCATTTGCTGTGCAGACGCCCGCGCATCCAGGCCAACCTATCTCCAAGGGCGCCACTCAAGGGCTGTACTCGATTGACGACCATTTACACGTCCGAATTGACCGGCAATGGTTCCGTGTCGCTCGGGACCTCGACGGGCCGTTCATTATTGACGCGCAGGATAAAACCCGCAGTGGCCCGCCGATTCAGCGCGATGCACAGGGCCAATGGCGCCTCGACATCAGGCCGAAACTAAGGGGCGGTATGCCTAAAGGTGCGATGGGCCGTGCGGTCAGTAAAAACATGCAAGCCAAGGCGCTGAAAGACGCCGAGTACCGGCGCAACTTCCTGGAAGGCTTCAACGCGTCGGAAGCTCACGGCAACGCCCTGAAAAAAATCGGCGAAACCCTTGGCGAGTACGAGCATGCCGAAAATAACCTGAGGAAACTGTGGGAGTTGAAAAGCCGCCCCGACTCGGCCGGTCTTTACGATGCGCGCTATGCCGAACAACGGCAGGCCGCAGACACGCTGCGAGCTAAGGTCGATCAGCAATTACTCGATATCGAACCGCTGAGCCACGCGGTTATGGCTGCAAGCGAAAAAACCGTTGAAAGCATCAAGCCAAAGAAACTTGCCGGGTTGGACGACGTGTCCGAGTACAAGCAAAACCGCTCACTGGAATACCGGAGCATGCTGGGGGCAATGGAGGAAATAGAGGATGTTCATCGACGCTTGTTCAATGTCAGCAATCGATTCACCGCCAGCGGCGAACCCCTGGCCACCATCATCCAAGCCGCTCGAGAGCAATCCGCGCCGGCCTACGATGCGACCGTCGAGGCCTTCAAAACCACGTACCGCAACCGTGTAAACCTGGCGAAGGCCAAACAGGCGATCAACACCCTGTTCGAGCAGTGGAAAGCCGACTCCCCTTATGGAGCCAACCAGGCCGAGCAGTACATCAAGGACCGCTACAACACCCCGCCGGATATTGACTTGCTGTCTGCCAGGCTCAGTGTCCTGACCAACCTGAAGGAGTTGAGTATCAATAGGGCCACCTCCAGCCGTGGGCCTGACGCTGCATTTTTCTTGAAGCGTTTCGGCAACACCCCTATCGAGCCGGTCAACCAGGCATTCCGTGATCAGCGCGAATATCTGGGCTACACACTTGAGGAGCGCAAAGCCACGCTACAGACCGTTATCAGCACCTATCAGCAATCGTTGAACGACAGCATTTACTTGCAAGAGACTTGCCCCGAACTGTTTCGTGGTGAATACCACGCTCTGTTTACGCAGCACCTGGGCGAGATCATCACCGATGCCGAAGCTGACCTTGCCCAGGTGATTCGCGAAGAGCAGCACTTGATCCCGGAATCGCCCGGCCGCACAGACCGCCGAGTCAAACCGCGCAACCAGCGGGTGTTCCATACCCGCGACAAAAAGACCCTGATCGGCACGCTGCGCCCGGCAGAGGCCGGGCGCAACGACATCATTGACGTGCTGGACCCCGCGACCGGAAACCCCCTCGCCAGCTACAGCGAACACCCTTCGCAACACGAGTGGGTGGAGATCGTACGCGCCCCTAGCATGCAGGAACCCCGACTGCCATCGCCCAAGTCGCTTAGAACGTACAAGGCCGAGGCGCAACAGCTGCTGGATGAAGCCGAAAAGCTGCAAGCCTCGATTACCTTCCAGAAGCGCAAACTCAGCGACCCCGCACGCAGGGACACCGTCAACCCTCTGGACTGGTATGACATGCTACGGGCCCAGGCCGACAGACTGCGCGAGGTTGCCCGGAAAACCCAAGCCAACCATAGCGGCCATGCGGAAACCGGCGACCTGGTTGCGCAATGGAAAACGGCAGCAGACAACCTGCAACAAGCGGCGATCCAGCAAACCGCAGAGGGCTATCTCGTGCAACCGCCGAAACCGGAAAACGTCGATTTTCTGTGGCTCCACGGGTTTGTCGATATCAACCTGGTGAAGCGCGATGTACCGACCAAAAGTGGCGACGTTTTTACCGAATATGCGGTGCGGGAAAAGGGCAAAATCAACGTGCTGTGGTACGCCCACTTCCATTACCCGGAGAAAGGCGCGGTGCGTAATACCTACACCGCAGCGCATTTGAAAATCCCCTCCCAACGCACCAAGACCCAGAAAGACCTGATCAGGGAGGCCAGCAATAACCGGCTGGTGGAGCAGATTATCCGTTCGCGGGTTTCGGCGCCGCTGGACGAAAAGTTGTTCCTTAAACTGTAAGCAATGCCCCTGTAGGTGCGTGCGAACACGCGCCTACAGGGAACACGGTCAGTGAGCAAATAACGAGTTGCCCTTCTGCCCTGCCAATTTCTCCGGTTTGATCAAAAACCGCGCCAGCGCCGGCAACAGCCACAGCGCGCCGAACATGTTCCACAGCAGCATGAAGGTCAGCATCAGGCCCATATCGGCCTGGAACTTGATGGCCGAGAAAATCCAGGTGCACACGCCGATGGCCAGGCACAGGCCAGTGAACAGCACGGCTTTACCGGTGGACTTGAGCGTCTGGTAGTAAGCCTCTTGCAGCGGCAAACCGGCGCGCAGGAAACTTTCGAGGCGACTGTAGATATAGATGCCGTAATCCACGCCGATCCCCACGCCCAAGGCGACCACGGGCAAGGTCGCCACCTTGACGCCGATGCCCATGAACGCCATCAGCGCGTTACCCAGCACCGAGGTCAGCACCAGTGGCAGCACAATGCACAAGGTTGCCGCCCAGGAGCGGAAGGTGATCATGCACATCGTTGCCACACACAAATACACCAGGATCAGAATGGTCAACTCCGACTCCTTGATCACCTCGTTGGTGGCGGCTTCGATCCCGGCGTTACCGGCGGCGAGGATAAACTCCAGGCCATCCTTGTTGTTTTCCCTGGCAAAGTCCTGCACCGCATGCACAGCGCGGTCGAGGGTTTCGGCCTTGTGGTCGTTGAGGAACACCAGCACCGGCGCCAGCGAGCAATTGTTGTTGTACAAGCCATCGGCGCGGGCGATGGAGTTGTTCAGCACGTCGGGGTTACGCGACAGGGTTTCCCATTTCAGGTTGCCCTCGTTCATGCCCTTGATCATCTGTTTGGACACGGTTACCAGCGAGATCGCCGACTGCACGCCTTCGGTGTTTTGCATCTTCCACATCAATTGGTCAATCGGCGCCATGGCTTCATAACGCGAGCAGCCTTCGGGCTTGGTCTTAACCATCACCACCAATACGTCAGAGCTGGTGGAGTAGTTATTGATGATGAAGTTGTTGTCCTTGTTGTAGCGCGAGTCGGGGCGCAGTTCCGGCGCGCCCTGGTCGAGGTCGCCGATCTTCAGGTTCTGGCTGTACCAGAGGCCACCACCGAAGGCGATCAGGGCCAGCAAAATCGAGACTGGCGCCACTTTAGGGCTGGCGAATTTGGACAGCAGGCGCCAGAACGGGTGTTCGCGGTGCGCGTCTTTTTTGCTCTTGGCGATGGCACGCTTGCTGATGCCCACGTAGGAGATCGCTACGGGCAGCAGGATCAGGTTGGTGAACACGATCACCGCCACGCCGATAGAGGCGCCGATGGCGAGTTCGCGGATCACGCCAATGTCGATGATCAACAGCGTAATAAAACCCACGGCATCAGCAAGGATGGCGATCATCCCCGGCAAGAACAGCTGCCGGAACGTCCGTCGCGCCGCTGTCAGTGCGTTATCGGCCTCACTGGATTGCAGCGCAATGCCGTTGATCTTCTGTACGCCGTGGGAAATACCGATGGCGAAAATCAGGAACGGCACCAGCATGGAATAAGGATCAAGGCCGAAACCGAAAAAGTGCATCAGCCCCAGTTGCCAGACCACCGCCACCAGTGTCGTGCTCAACACGGCGATGGTGCTGCGCAGGCAGTTGGTGAACCACAGCAGCAAAACCAGTGTGATAACAAAAGCGATGCCGAAGAACAGCACCACCATCACCAGGCCATCGATCAGGTCGCCGACCTTCTTGGCGAAACCGACGATGTGGATCTTGATGTTGGGGTTTTGCGCTTCAAACTTGTCGCGAATCTTGTCTTCGAGTTCATGGGAGAACTTGCGGTAATCCAGAGCCAGCAACTTGCCCTGATCCTGCGGGTCCGGGTAGGACTCCAGCAGCGGAATATCTACGATGCTCGATTTGAAGTCGTTGGATACCAGACGCCCGACCTGGCCGGACTTAAGCACGTTATTGCGCAGTTGATCGAGGCTTTCCGGCGAACCGTTGTAGCTTTGCGGGATCACTTCACCGCCGGCAAAGCCTTCTTCGGTCACTTCGGTCCAGCGTACGCTGGGGCTCCACAGCGACTTGAGGCCTGAGCGGTCGACACCGGAAATGTAGAACACTTCGTCGTTGATCTGACGCAGGGTCTCCATGTATGCCTTGCTGAAAATGTCGCCGTCCCTGGCCTCCACCGAGATGCGCACCGTGTTGCCCAGGTTCGCCAAGTCGTTACGGTGTTCCATCATCTTTTCGATGAAGGGGTGTTTGAGGGGGATCATCTTTTCAAAGCTGGTGGACGGGCGAATCAAGGTCGCCTGCCAGAACAGGAAAATACTCACCAACAGGCAGATGACGATCACCGCCGGGCGGTTGTTGAAGATCAGGCGCTCAAGAAAGGTCGCTTTATCGTTGTGATGACTGCTCATTGATTCCCCGCCTTCTTATTGTTTTGTCGGTTCGGCGCCGGTGGGCGCAGCAATGCGGACCCCACCCTGCCCAGCCAGAATCAAGTTGCCATTGCCTGCCGAAGTCACCGCTGACAGTGAGATTCGGTCCGGGCGATTGAACACGCTGAAGGTCTGGCCATCATCATGGCTGACCACCACGCTGCCGCCGTTACCGACGACCACGATGGAACCGTCATCGAGCAACGTGGCGCCCGACAAACCAAATTCCAGGGCACCGCGCGCCGCGCTCAACTCGACCTGTTGCCAGGTGCTACCGAAATCCGTGGAGCGATAAAGATTGCCGCGCAAGCCATACGCCAGCAGGGTTTGCGGTTGCGCCGTGCTGATCACGCCAAACAGCGAGCCCTCGTAGGGGCCTTCGAGTTTTTCCCAGGTCTGGCCGTCATCGCTGGAGCGGAACATGCTGCCCTGCTCACCCACGATGAACAGCCCGGCGTCTTTGATGTGGGCGATGGCATTGAGGTGAAACTGGTCTTCGTTGTCGAGGCGGTCGCTCACGTCTGCCCAAGTGTTGCCGCCATCGGTGGTTTCGACCAACGCGCCATAGGCGCCCACGGCCAAGCCGTGTTCGGCGTCCTTGAACCAGATGTCGAGCAACGGCGCTTCGCGTTTGAGGTCTTGGTACTGCTGGGTCCAGGTGGCGCCGCCATCGGTGCTGGCAAGAATTTGCGCATCATGGCCCACGGCCCAACCGTGTTTGTCATCGACGAAAAATACCGCTGTGAGCAACTGGCGGGTGGGGACTTTGGCCTGGGCCCAGGTGCTGCCATTGTCGTCGGAATAAAGGATGTGCCCGCGGTCACCGACCGCCACGAGGCGCTTGCCGGCATGGACCACGTCAATCATCAGGCCTTTGGCGGCCTTGGGGGATTCAATCGCAAACGCCGGCGCAGCGGCGGGATCGCTGGCTGCCAACACGGGCGTCGTCACCACGGCACCTGCGAACAGCGAGAGCGCTGTGGCCAGCAACGCAACCCTGCGTGCGGCGCGTGGGCGGCAAACAACCCAACCCATGACAGGCTCACTCATAGACCTTTCTCCCCATTTATTATTGTTAGGTCGTCTCGCCTTCCCGGGCTCTGAAACCTGCAATCTAGAGCGCCTGGAGGAAGCAGGGGCCATCCTATCGGGCTTTCGAATCGTCTGACAATCGGCGCTACGTTATCTTTTGTTAACTGATGGCCTTTCGTCACAACCTGAATATAGCTGCATTCGTCAGGATGATTGGCCGCGCACAAATGAATTTATTTTCCATCTATTGAATTTAGAGAATTTTTATTCCATTAATAGAGCCCTTAACAACAATAATTCAAAGGACCACGGCGATGCGTGAACTCGGAATCGGCTTGATTGGCACAGGCTTCATGGGGCGCGCCCATGCGTTGGCCTTCAATAACGCTCGGGCGGTATTTGAACTGCCGGTACACCTCAAGCTTGCCGCCCTGGCCGACGCCGACACCGAGCGCGCCAGTCGTTGCGCCAACGCCTGGGGTTTTGCCCGGGCCCATGGCGACTGGCAAGCACTGATCGACGACCCGGCGGTCGACGTCGTGGCGATCACCACCCCCAACCACCTGCACTACCCCATGGCCATGGCTGCGATTGCGGCGGGCAAAGCGGTGTATTGCGAAAAACCCCTGGCCGTAAGCCTGGAGCAAGCCGACGCTATGCGCCGCGCCGCGAGCGCCGCCGGCGTGGTCACGCGGGTGGGCTACAACTATCAGCACAACCCGATGATCGGCTGGGCGCGCCAGATGATTGCCAGTGGCGAGCTGGGCGAGATCATCAGCTTTCAGGGCGAAAACAGCGAAGACTTCATGGCCAATCCGGCAACGCCCTGGGCCTGGCGCTGTGAAGCGGACCACGCAGGCGGCACCCTCGCCGACCTTGGCAGCCACTTGCTGGCCATGGCGCGCTATTTGGTGGGTGATGTGCAACGTGTGTGTGGCGACACCCAGACCGTGCATAAACAGCGCCCGGCGAGCGCTGGCAGCCAGGACATGCGCGCGATCAAGGTGGACGATCAGGTACACGCCCTGCTGCGCTTTGCCAATGGCGCGCGCGGCACGGTGAGCAGCAGTTGGGTCAAGCATGGCTACAAGAACCACTTGAGCTTCGAGATCAGCGGCACCCAAGGCACGCTGGCGTTCGACCAGGAGCGTTTGAATGAACTGCGCCTGTATCGCGTCGGCCAGCCGGGCTTCCAATTGCTGCTGGCTGGCCCCGCCTTGCCCGGCTATGCAGCCTTCAGTCCGGCCGCAGGCCATCAGCTGGGGTACAACGAACTGAAGACGCTGGAGGTACACGAGTTGATCATGGCAATGGCGGGCCAAGGCGCCGACGGCACGGATTTTGAGTCGGCCTGGGAAGTAGAGCGCCTGGCCACGGCGATTCGCGTGTCGGCTGAAGAAGAACGTTGGGTTGAAGTGAACTCGGTCTAACCCTCAACACTGCCCCCTGTGGGAGCTGGCTTGCCTGCGATAGCAATGGTGCAGCCACCACCGCCATCGCGGGCAAGCCCGGCTCCCACAAAGGACTTAGCCCACGATGATTTTGACCTTATCCCCCGCGCCAGGGTGCAACGCCACCACGTCTTTGCTTAACGAGATGCCTGCGCACGCTCGCGCACAAAGCCTGGCACCTGATCGCCGGGCAGCGCCTTGCTGAAATACCAGCCCTGAATAAACAGCTCAGTACCGGTATTCAAGAAGGCCAGTTGCTCGGCGGTTTCCACGCCCTCGACCACCACGCCCAGGTTCAGCGCCTCGCAAAAGCGCAGCATGCCGGTCAACACCTGGGCGCCTTTGGGATCGTGCTGAGCCACCACAAAACTGCGGTCGATCTTGATGAAGTCCACCGGAAACTGGTGCAGATAGCTCAATGCGGAAAACCCGGTGCCAAAGTCATCGATATACACTTTGGCGCCAATGGCCTGGAGTTTCTGGATGGTCTGGCGTGTGGCCGGCACGTCACTGACCAGCGCGTCTTCGGTGATTTCCACCGACACCTGACCATGGGCCTGGGCGAGGATGCCCACCAGGCGATCGCCATAGACGGCGTTCGTCAGGGTGGCGCTGGAAATATTGATGGTCATCGGCAAGGCGAAGCCAGCCTTCTGCCACTTCTGATACTGGCGCACCGCCTGGGAGGCCACCCACACGTCGACGTCGGGCATCAGCCGCGCCTGGGCCAGCCATTGCAGGAACTCCCAGGGTGAGTGCACCGTGCCCTGATTGTCCCGGGCACGCATCAGGGCTTCGCAACCCGTGCACAGCCCGGTGCGGGTGGAAATCTGCGGCTGAAATTCGAGGTAGAACTCGTAGTCGCAGATCTGCTGGATGTGGCTCAGTTCGCTGGCCTGACGCGCGAGGATCTTGTGGGAGGCCAGCACCGGGTCCAATTCAAGCAAGCGCCCCTTCTCTTCGAGGCCGCGAAAGGTCATGTCCAGCGACTTGAGGTATACCGTGCCACCTTCGCTGGGCTGGCGATGGATCGCCCGAACATAGGGTGCGTACACCAGCGTCCCGAGGCCCAACAGCAGCACTTGCAGCACCACGGCAGCCACATCGCCATGGGTACTGAGGTAGGCGTTGAGCAGCACCGGCGAGGTAAACGGTACGCTGGCGACGGCGGGCGAGACCCATCCCAGCTGTACCACCATCAGGGCCACCGTCGCGTTGAGTGCCGGCACCAGCAGAAACGGAATGAACAAGCGCGGGTTAAGAATGATCGGCAGGCCGAACAGCAGCACCTCGCTGACATTGAATAATGACAGCGGCAAACTGGCCATCGCCAGCAGGCGCATGGACTGGCTCCTGGAAAACAACAGCACTGCCACCAACAGGCACAACGCCCCGCCCGAGCCGCCGATAAATGCAAAACAGCCCAGCAGGCCGCCGTTGAGCAGGTACTTGGCGGGCTCACCGGCGGCCAGTGCGGCGCCATTGAGTGCCACGGCCTGATCCAGCACATCGAACAACGGCTGCATGGCATACACGCCATGGATACCAAAAAACCACAGCAGCGAATTCATCAGGGTTACAAACAAGCCACTGCCGTAGGGCGATTGCAGCGCGTCGATTACCTGCGGCCCCTGCAGTTGCGCCACATAGGGAATCTGTAACAGCAACGACAACAGCACCACCAGGCACAGCGCAGCAATGGCGCCCGGCACCACCATATTGATGGTGCCGCGCAGGTTGTGCCCCACCAGGTCTTCATTGACCAAGCGGGTCCAGCGAAAACGGTGCAGCCAGGCAATCGCCGGCACGTTGATCAAGGGGGAAGCGATGGCGATGAACAACACGAAAGTGGCCGAGGCGCGTGGATACTCGCGCAGGACGAATGTGGCGACCACCACGTGGGCGAGGCACAAAAACGCCACGGGCAATTGTGGCAGGCGATGCTGGATTGCCAGCATGTAGCCGATTGATGCCGCCACCAACAGCGGGATCACCGAGCTGATCTGGTTGTGCAGCCCAGAAAAAAAGGCCACCACTTGCGGGTCAAAGCCCAGCGCCCTGGCGCACTCGGACAGCATCAGAAAACCCGCCGACACCAGCAGGCACGGCAGGACCCACAGCAACCCTTCACGAATGGCACGCAATGATTCGGTACTCGCCAGGGCCGCGAGGCGCTGAGTCAGGAAAAGTTTAAACAGCGTCTGCGCCATGACCCGTCCCTCTGCCCATCGCTCACTGCCCCTGGTGGGCAGGCACGAAAACCCTGGGTAACGCTACACGCCCTGATACCGGGAGCGAAAGGGTTTTGCCACGGAACGCCTGAATTTTCAGGATTAACAATGATTAGAACTACGGCCTTTGTAAGAGGGTCTTACCTCACATCATGGGAATTTCCCGCACCGCAAGGGTAAACTTCCGACACGGCAACGGAAATTGGCCGTTGCCCCTTCTGACGATAGTCAGTTGAAACGCCGGGGGCTGAACGTCTCCCAACGTTGGATTTGATGATCTGCAGCAAACGGCAGGTTCATTTCATTGTGTAGAGTCGGCGTTTTTCCCAAAGGATCCGGGCCGGACATAAAGGAGGTCGGTTGAACATGCAAGGCAAGCTATCAAACCCCATGCCACCCGTGGCGTTCAACGCATTGCTGTGGGTTATTGGGGTTGCGTTACTGATCATCGTCAAGGACACGATCGCGCGGACCTTCGAAGTCGATGAAGATAATTGGCTGCAATTGGACCTCGGCGTGGCGCTCTGCGCCTACGTGCTATTGTTTTTGCTTGAACCGATACGCAAACGAATAAATCGTCGCCTGGAAAAACGTGCCCGGCGCCGAGAAAATCGTCACAGGAGCTAACTTTTGTCACCACCCGGCGATAACCATCAGCGCGCCCTGGACCGATTTTTGATCGAACACCCGGACGTCGCCCTCGAACTCGACACCCTCAACCCCCTGGCCGCACAGGCCAAAGGTGAAACCCTCGCGCAGTACCGTGCCGAGCGCTTGCATGAAGCTTTTGAAGCCGAAGCTGAGCGACAAGATATGTTTGCCTGGGAGCTGACCCTGAAGTTAACTGCTGAATCCCCCGCTGCCTTCGAAGCGCAACGCCTGGAAGTGCATAAGGAAGTTGCGCAGATGGCGGGGTTGAGTTGGGTTGAATACTGCAAGTTGCATGAATTGGCCAGCTAGGGGTTTTGCTACAGGTTCCAGAAGCGTCGGTTGCAGCCCATCACGTGGCGCAACTCACGGACGCTGATGCATCGCCGCTCAGGGTCAACCGCCAAGGCCGTACGCAACGCAGGCCAGTAACGCCCTGGCAATTGCCGGGGTCGTGCCAGCCTTTCCCACGGTTTGTACGCATCCAAACGTTGCCCATGGGCCAGTTCATACACCACACAGGCCACGGCATACAGGTCGGCGGCGCCGGTAAGCACGCCACCTTCCAGCAGCTCGGGAGCGGTGTAAGCCGGTGTCCAGGCGTTAAAACGGTTGCGACTCAAGCCCGGCAAACCCGCCGTCACCTGCGCCTGCGCCACACTCAGGCCAAAATCGAACAAACGCACACCCTCCTCGCCCAGCATGATGTTGGCCGGTTTAATGTCGCCGTGCAGAACGTTTTGCTGATGGGTGTACACCAACGCGTCCAATAACTGTAAGGCCATTGGCTGCAGTTCTCGCCAGGGCAACCCAGCCGGGCATTCCGGGAGCAGTCGGTCGAGCGTAATGCCGTGCAGCAACTCCATGGTGAAGAAGGCGGCTTCGTGCGTGGCATCGACCTCGAACGAAAACGCGCGCACCACACCTTCATGGCGCAGGCTTCGTGTCACGGAAAACTCGCCGTAGAGCAACAGGTGTGCGTCAGGGCATTGGGAAAACGCATCGCCCAACAGCTTGATCGCCACGCCTGGGCTTGGCTCGCCGAACTGCTCGTGCAGCAGGTCGCGGGCACGATACACCACGCCCATCCCGCCCCGTCCCAATTCGCGCTCAAGGTGATAGCGCCCGGCAAGCAAGCTGGGCGCAGTGATTGCTGCACTCATGGCTGCACCACCACGGCAGTGAAATCATCCCGAACCAGCCTGCGCGCTACCAGCGCGAATAACCGATCCACCACGTGCTGCGGTGACCCCATGCTCAGCGCCCGGCCCAGGTCACGATGGCTCAGTACCTGATACAGCCCGTCGCTGCACAGCAGGAATACATCGCCCGGCCGGGTGTTGAGCTCCAGCACTTCAAGCCGCAATGGCGCCCGAGCCCCCACCGCGCGGGTCAACGCCCTGGCATCCGGATGAGCCTGGGCTTGCACCACACTCAGTTGGCGCTCATCCATGAGGCGCTGCAGCACAGAATGGTCCCTCGACAGCTGGTACAGCCGCTGGCCACGCCACAAGTAACAGCGACTGTCTCCTGCCCACACACAAGCCGCGCGCCCCTTCTCAATCAACAGCGCCACGACGGTACTGCCCATGGTGACGTGCGCCCCCATGGAGCGTTGCGTTGCTGCCGCCCTCAGTCGTTGGCTGACCTCTTGCAAGCATTGCCTTGCTGCGCTGACGCGTTGATCAAGGCTGCCCTCGGCCGGCAAGGCGGCCAGGCTGCTGACCACCCACTGGCTGGCGACATCACCATCCTGATGGCCGCCCATGCCGTCCGCCACTGCCCAGCACCCGTGCCGGGGGGCGTCGAGGAATGCGTCCTCGTTACGCGACCTCGCCTGGCCCCGCTGCGTGCGTCCGGCGCTGCGCCAATGACTGTGCACGCGGCTCACAATTGCTCCGGCAGCCGAAAAGTGCGCCAGGTGTCGATTTCAAACGGCCCCGTTGAACCCTGAGTGGTGAGCAGGAAATTGGCGCGCAAACCGGCGAGGTCGGCCTTGTATATCTGCGCATTACGGCCACTGGCGGCTTCTTTCTGCAGCAGGTCGAGAAGCCTGAACAATGACCAGGCCCCGGTATTTTTCTCGAGGCCCAGAGGCCGCTGCTGCGAGCCTCTCTCCAGCACGAGGCTGCTGCGGCCGTTGTCCGCCTCGATAGGCCACTCAAATACCATGGGCACGATGGGCCCATGGCGATACTCCAGCTGCTTTTCGCCCAGTCGCAGGATCGCCCTGCTGACCGACTGATCGAGGCTGTAGGGCGCCAAAGTGAACCGCACAGACAACTCGCCTTGCGCCTCGTTGAAAAAGCCACGGCGGATGACCTGGGCTTTCATCAACTGATCCAGCAACGCGCGCGACACCGGAAGGCTGTTGCCATCCACTCCTCGCAACTTGTAACGGCTGCCATCGGCGCTGATAAACGGCCGCAGGTAGCCCTCATAAAAGCGCGCCATAACACCTTGAGGTTTGAAAAACTCCTGAAAATCGTTGAGAGCAACATCGCTGGCGGCGTGGGCATTGAACGGATAACGCTGGCGAATGGCCTTGCTGTAGAGGCCATAGACCTCACTTTGGTAGCGTTGATTGACGTGCGCATACGCCCCTTCCAGCAGGTGGCGCCAACTGTCGTCAGCGACCCTGTCAAACCAGCCGGCGAGCGGCGCCGGTAAACGCGCAGCGGCATTTCGCAGGTTGCCGAGCACATCCTGCTGCCCTTCCATTCGCCGCTTGACCCTCTGGAAGACTGCCTGCTCCGGCGAGCTTTCTCGGTTCAACCCCGCCAGTTGCAGGTGCAGCTCGTCGAACAGGCGTAACGCCTGGGTCAACTCGACACCCGGGTTGTGTTGCTCATCCAGCAAGCGGTGCAACGGTTCAAAACGCCGTTGCAATGCGCGGCGAGCGGAGTCGGGCAGTGCCGCAGACTGCGCGGCAGCAACTACCGACTGAGCGATCGCGCCAGCCTCACCGGCCTGATCGGCGACGTTGGCCAACACTGCCGGGGCTGGGAGCAAGCGGGTATTTTCACGAAGCGTCAGCAGTAGCTGCATCAACGGCGACTGGGCCGACGTCAGGCTCGCAAGCTGCTCGGCGTCCTGCCTGAGGCTGTCAGTCTGCTGCAGGCTGACACGGCCGAGGGCGTCGCTCCAGGCATCGGCATATTCACTGAAATAGCGCTGTTGCAGTTCCACCATCAGCCGGCGCAAGTCCATCACACTCAGGTCGGCGCCCTCCCCGACAACCCAGTTGTCCTGCGCAATGCCATTCACCAGCCTGGGGCCCTGCGCCTCGAAGTACTGCCAATACCGTTTGGTATAGAAGCCGGGAATCGGTGGTTCAATCGCCGCAAATACCTTGCCGTCGCCAAGACGCAAAGGTTCGAGGTTTCGGGACTGCTCCCGCAACACGCGATATACCGCATCGGCCATCGATTCGCCCCGCAGCTCTTCACGTGCCCTGGCCACCAATTCTTCGTTAATGGGCGCGGTAAACGGTTGTTCCAGCAGCCGCGCCAAGTGCTCATTCAACCGCGTCTGCACCGATGTATCCGCCGAATAACGCACCGACCAATGATCGGCCATGTGTTGCGCCAGCCACCGGGTGTCACGGCGATCACGCAATTTGATCATCAGGTACGCGCGCAGGTTTTGCAGCAACCGCTCGCGATCCCCCAGGCTTGCGCGCACTTGCTCTTCCAATACTGCCGTAGTCCGCGCCAGGAATTGCTGTTGCAGTGCTTGCTCGTAGGCACGCGTCAAGACTGGACGGCTCACTTCGCCCTGGTAGAGGCCCGCACTGTCCACAAACCGGACGTCACTCGGCGCCGGGAATACCTGCGTCGCCGCCAGCCGCGCATCCAGCCACGTCAGGAGTGTCAGGGTCTCGTCGCCTTCGTGCGCAGCGGGCGAAGGTTGTGGTGCCAGCGCTGCCAACTGCGCCAAGCGTTGCAGGTTGACTCCGTAACTGTGCGTCCACAGCCATCCGGCACCGCCGACGACCAGTGCCACTGCCATTACCAACATGCCCTGACGCCGATTAATGCGGCGCTGCTCCTGAGTCTGCAGGCCAGCCAAATGCGCGCCGGCAAATATCACCCGGCTGAACAGCCCCTGGACAAAGCGGCTGCGCCTCTCCCCCGCACAGGTCAAATAGAACCCGCGCAAACCATTGATACGCTGATAACGATGCGCAGAAAAGGCTGACTCTACGTACTGGCACAAACGTTCACCGACCTGCGCCGCCTGTTGCGCGAACTCAAGCATCTGGCCACGCCGTTCAACGCTGCGTTCCTGGTGCAACCGGGTAATCAGTTGAGCACTCAAGCGTTGCAGTAGTGCCTCGTACGCCTCGCGGACCTGACCGACATCGATGCCCGTGCTACCCACTTCAAGGCGCTGGCCCAGCACGCTATCGGCATCCTCTGTGGGCGATGCATCGAAGAACTCGCAAAAACCCGGCAGCCTGTCAGCCTGGGTCAGCACCAGATAAATGGGCACATCCATTCGCAACGTCTGCTGAATATCCTGCAGGCGCGAATGCACATGGCGTGCGTGGTGATCCAGGTCGTGTTCATTGCTGCTCAACAGGGTATCCACCGACAGTGCCACTACCACCCCGTTGAGTGGACGTATCCGGCGCCGCAACCTGAGCAGGTTCAACAGTGTTTTCCAGCCCTCGGCGTCAACCCTGCTGTCAGGTTGCGTCAGGTAGCGCCCGGGGGTATCGATCAGTACGCCTTCGTCGGCGAAATACCACTCACAGTGAGCGGTGTCGCCCTGTTGGCTCGCCTCGACGCGGTCAAGCGGTAACGCCAATCCGCCTGCCGCCAACAGTTGGGTCTTGCCACTGCCTTGTTCACCGATCAATACGTACCAGGGCAAGTCGTTGCGCCAACGGGCAGTATGCGCTGCGTAACGCTGGGCAGTTTTCAGCACGTCGACTGCCTCCTTGAAGCGGCCACGGACCTGCTTCTGCTCGTCCTCAACCCAACCCAATTGCTGATCGCGCACGCTGTTCTCGGGCCTTACAAGGCCTGCGGTGCGACGCCCACCAACGAGGGCCATCGCCAATCCCCACAGCAATAACAGTGCACTGATCGTCACCAGGCGAGCCGTCGCGCCCTGCCAGAACCGGTAGTCATCCACCGCCAGCAGCGGCCCGATGCACCACACCAGAACCGCGCAGGTCAGCACCAGCAACAAGCTCCAGACCCAAATTGTGCCCAGCACGGTGCGCGCGTTCTTGAAGAATGCGTTCATTGATTGCTCCCAGCGTTTACAAGGGCGTCTGAGTCAGTTCCGACGCCGAAAATTGAAGGGTTTGCAGCGTATTTTCACGCGCCTCTCCCAGCGTCCAGGCAAACCCTGCGTACATCCCCACCACACAGGCCAGGGCAAACACCGTGGCCCAAGGCGCCGAAATCGTGGGGTATCGCGTGCGGCGTAACGGCCCGGCGCCGGCTGTTGATGCAGGCTCCGGTGGCGGGTCACCGCGCACTTGCCTGATCTGCCGATACAAGGCATCGCGAATGGCCTCAAGTTGTGACACGCCTCGCTCCATAACCCGGTATTTACCCTCGAATCCAATCGACAGGCACAGGTACATCAGCTCCAGCATGGCCAAATGCTTGACCGGGTCGCGAGACAGCCGCTCCAACAGCTGGAACACCTTCTCTCCTCCGAAGGTTTCATTGTGAAACCGGCTCAGCAGGCTCATCTTCGACCAGTCACTGCGATTGCCCCAGGCCGTGGTGACCACGGCTTCATCAATGACACTGCACAACACATAGCGCGCAGAGATGACTTGGCTGTTCTCAACGCCCCGCTGCGAGACGCGGCTTTCAAATGCAGTAACGGCCGCTGCCAACCGGTCATTCACCGTCGTGATGCTTTCGCGACCGGAACAGCCCTTAAGCTGGACCACCTGGGACAATACGCCCGACGCCGCGACCACCAAGGGATTGGGTCCCATCTCAAAACGCGTTACCTCGTGCACGCGGGCGGCGTAGATCATCCGGTCTTCGAGTTGCTCAATACGTGGCGGCGAAGGGAAATCCG
The DNA here is from genome assembly GCF_049896045.1 of Pseudomonas sp. PWP3-1b2. Taxonomy (NCBI): domain Bacteria; kingdom Pseudomonadati; phylum Pseudomonadota; class Gammaproteobacteria; order Pseudomonadales; family Pseudomonadaceae; genus Pseudomonas; species Pseudomonas sp. PWP3-1b2. Next base: position 48,201 of record NZ_JAFCTN010000025.1, on the reverse strand, counting down.
TGACGGGCGACTGCGTCGGTCCACGGCCTTCATGGTCGAGCAGAATGGTTTTCTCATCCTGCGGGTATTCACTGTCCATAGCGTTCAATTCCTGATGGCCCAGAAGTTAAGTTCAAGTGCCGCAAAATCCCCGCTGACGTGGAAGGCGAAACCACCCGACTGCTCCAGCTGCGTAATGTCGCGAGCACTCAGGTCGAGCATGAAATAGGTTTTGCCGGCATGAAATGGAATCTGTCGCGGCGCCACAGGCAGTGGCTTGACCTTGATACCCGCCAGATGCAGGTTGACCAATTCCCGAATGCGCTCCACCGGCCCGACTTTCAAATGTGCCGGCAGGCGTTGACGCAGAGCTTCTGAATCGCATTGCGCAGTGGCTGCCAGAATGAACGTCGCGCTGCCCAGCAACTTCAAATCGCCCACCGGGCACACCAGCACGCCATATTGGCGCTGCTGCAGGGTCAACTCGATGGCGTGTTGCTCCAGCACCATCGACAACACAGCCCGAACGCCTTCCATCAGCCCACGAAAACTCTCACCCTGGTCGCCATGCCGGTAATACACCTCCAGGTGCGCGCGTTTGCTGTCATTGGCAAAGGTTGATAACTCACCGAATAACGCCAATAGCGCTCGGAACAGGGTTTGCGGGCGAACCTGGGTCTGGCTCAGGTAATGACGCAGCTCCAGCTCGGTACGGTTGATCAGCTGCAACATCAGGAAATCGCCGATTTGCGTGCCGACCGCCGTGCCCTCTCCCCGGATACCTGCCGCAATCGCATCGCCACGGCTGGCGAGCAGGCTGATCACCTCCTTGAGGCATGACGACACATACCCGCTGCCCTGAAGAAAAATGAAACTGGGGATGAAATCCGCGTCCAGGCTCACGCCACCCTCACGGGTCGAGTCGATTACCTGGGCAACTTTGAGTTTGACGAAACCCTGCTCGCTTTGCTGCTCGCCCAACACCAGACGCAGGTCAGGCCGTGCACAACTGATGTGGCATCGGGAGTCGGCTCCGGCGTTGGAATCACCCACCTCGATATCACAGGCGAGATAGCGTGCCAGCACCTCGGTTTGCTGTTGACGACGAACCTCAATCTGGTTACCCGTGGCCAGCGGCAACGCCAGGTAAATCGCTTGTTTCCCCGAATTCGCAGGGACTTGCAAAACCAGCGGTTCCATTGCTGCACTCAGCTCGAACAGGCTGCCATCCGGCAGCACGCCGCTGGCCTGATTGACCACGACCTTGCCGAAATTGAGATGTTCCAGGTCGACTTCCAGGGTAAGAAACCCCCACGCATCATCGCCCAGCAATCGAGTTCGATTGAGTTGCTGGTGCCAATAGCGGTCGTTGTGCTGCAAATGCTGGGGCCGCAGAAGCATGCCTTCTTGCCAGATGACTTTGTGAACGTGCATATCACTCAGCCTCCCTGTCAGAACCGCTCGAGGCCGCACGAATACCGGCCTGGTCCAGCACCAGATCGGCACGGGTCAGTTGCTGCGCCGTGACGGGAACCACCCACCGCCATTGAACGTGGGGCAGGTCTCGATAGGCGGCGAGAACCCCTATGTAGCGAGTTTCAGGCTCCAGCCTGAGTTTCAGGGTTTGCTGTTCTCCAGGGCGCAGTTCAAGTTCAGCGCCTTTGACCCAGTCCTTGGGCATCGCTTGCTCGGCATGGCTGTAGAGGCTGAAGAAATCAGCATTCTCGAAGGCCACGGCATGTCGCAACTCAAGCAGATTCACCACCACCGGAGAGGGGCGACCGTTGAGGTCTGGGTTGACTTGCTCGCTGGCGGCCAGCGACAGGTCCAGTTTGGTCAGCGTGGAAAAAGGCGACACAGCGCTGCAACCGACCATCAGGCCAAGGCAGAGCAGTATTGATAAGCGCGCAACACGAAACATAAGCATCATCCTGAATAGTCGACGTGCAGGGTTGAGATCAGGCGTGCCTGCTCTTCGTAGGCCTTGGCGAAGTCGCCACACGACAGCTGATCAGAGCCCTGTTGATCCGCGATCAGGCGCTGGTAGTGACGCCGATACGCGCGCCAGTGCCCACCGTCGGTGGAAAATCGGGGCCGTTTGCCCTGAGAGTCGAAGCACATCAGCAAGTGACCCGGTGAGAAGGTGCTGCGTGCAGTGCGCAACGCGCTGCGACAGGCAGCCAGCAATGCCACCTGATGCACCTGAAGCTCCCGATGAACCTGTATCAAGGACCGCTCGGCAGAGAGTTGGCCCAACTCACCCGGCCCCAGCATTGCCGTCAACGCCGCGTGCGTGTCAGGGCAATCCTTCAAGGGGTTCCGGCTCTCGAGCAGGCTTTCGTCACGCCGCAGACTGAGTTCACTTTTAAGCTCATCACAGGTGCGCACGCTTTGCTGCAAGCCCTCGACACCGAGGCGAAGCAGGCGCGCCACCTTGATCGCCAGGACCTCGCGACCCGATGCTTCGAGGGCTTCCACGCCAATGCCGAGCGCCTCTGCAAACTGTGCCCAAAACGCTTCATCAACCGGCGGTGCTGTGCAGGCGGGTTGAGTCGAGAACGATTGCGGAGCGGGTTCAGCCCGTCGCGGAACCACCAGATGATCCCTCTCGACTGCGCTGTGACCCGTCCACGGTTCAGGCTCAGCAACGGCCTCCTCCAACGCCTCCAATTCGTGGGAGGAGGTCTCTCGCCGCTGTTCGCGATCAAACGAATCCAGGGGGTCCAGTGCCAGGAAGGCATCATCGGGAATCGATTCGCACGGGCCCACGACGCTCCCGCTGTCAGCCCCAAACGGTGCGATCAGTCGCGCGCGGATCGTTAACGTCCCCATTCGGAACTCGTCGCCGTCACTGATCTCCCGTGCCTGCCCTTTGCGCAGACGTTCAGCACTGCCTGCCACTGCGATACCGTTACTGCTGATATCGGTCAGGAAGTAGCGCCCCTCACGGTACGCGACCAACCCATGATGGCTGGAGAGCAAGCGACTGGGATCAGCAATCACCCAGTCACAGCCAGCGCCACGGCCAATGACACCGCCCGCACCGTCAAACGTTTTGCGGGCCGAGGGTATGGCACTACCGCCCTCGGCATCGCATGCCTCAAACACAAGTTGCATGGTCTGGCTCTCCTCGTTCACTGGCTACGCGTGACTGCCGCCGGCTCACCCAAAGGGCGGTAGTCGGCGTCATCAAACACATAGTTGGCGCTGCAGCCACTGAGCAAACACAGCACAAGCACGACGGCTTGCCACGGACGATCAGGCATCAGGTTTCTCCCACAGAAATAAAGCGGCCACACGCGATTCGGCGCAGTCGGCGGTAATGAAAGGCAACAGTCAAACGAGGCATTCAACATTCACCCCTGGCGTCGCCAAACGGGATGTTCAAGCGTGCAAGGCGATAGAGCAGCGTGCGACGAGCGACCCCGAGTTCACGCGCCGTTCGGGTGCGATTGCCGCGGTTCTTGTGCAGGCAATCGATCAGAAATACCCGTTCCACCCGTTCCATGCGCTGGCGCAGCGTCACATCGTCGGTGGCGCTTGCAGCTGGGGCGGGAGGCAGTGACAAGTGCGCCGGCAGAATCACGTCGTCGTCACACATCAGCACCGCCCTCTCCACCAGGCACTTGAGCTCGCGCACGTTGCCGGGGAAGGCGTGACTCGACAGTTGATCCAGTGCGGGGTTTGACCAGGCAACCGGCGCCCTGCCAAGCGCTGCGCAGGCCTTGTCTGCGAAATGCCGTGCCAGCTGCAACACGTCGCCGTCCCGCTCACGCAAGGCCGGCAGTTGAATGGGAAATTGTGCGAGCCGGTAGTAGAGGTCTTCGCGAAAGCTGCCCTCTGCCACCATCGCCGCCAGATCACGGTGGGTGGCGGCGATAATGCGCACGTCAACCTTATGGGCGGCACTGGCCCCCAAAGGGCGCACCTCACCCTCCTGCAACACCCGCAGCAACTTGGCTTGCAATGACAGCGGCATATCGCCGATTTCGTCCAGCAGCAACGTGCCGCCATCTGCGGCGTCAAACAGCCCCGCGTAATTGCGTTCGGCACCGGTGAACGCACCTTTGCGGTAGCCAAACAGCTCGCTTTCGAGCAGCCCTTCCGGGAACGCGGCGCAGTTCTGCACAACAAACGCCTGGGCTCCGCGCGGCCCGGCGGCGTGAATAGCACGCGCCACCACTTCTTTGCCGGTGCCGGTCTCGCCTCGCAGCAGCACGGTGTAAGGGGTGTGCAGGACCTTACCGATCAAGTGACAGGTTTGCTCCATCGCCGCACTGTTGCCGATCAAGCCATACGCGCCCGTCATCGGCGCACCACGCAGTGGTCGAGTGTCGCCTGGTGCAGGCTGCCGGCCCCGCAACATGAGCAACTGATTCAAGGCAAAACTGCCCAGCTGGCCCAGTGACGCCGCATAAACATGCAACTGCGCCGGACGCCGACTGGCGCAGAGCAGCACACCCGTAACCACCTTGTGACGGTTGAACAGCGGCACACTGAGCAAAGAGCACCAGGGTGCCCCGCTTGTCGGGAGAAAACCGGTGTCGTAGAGACTGTTTTTTACATCATCGAGACTGAGAGAACGCCCTTGCTCAAGGACGTAATGCAACACCTGTTCCTCATGTAAAGCACGACCTGAAGGCAGCGCTTTCGATGCCAGCGTCACCGGCAAGTGCTGGGCGACCAGATAAAGTCGGCCATCTGCCTCGTCACGCAGATACAACTGGCTGAGCTCGCACTGGCTCAGTTGAGCGGCGCCTGCGACGCACACGTCAGGCAGGGTTGTTTCATCACTGGCACATCCCAGGCGCATCAAGCAGTGCAACAGCTCATTCGCATAATCCAACGGGTCGCAAACATCGGTAAACAGACTGTTCGTCATTGGCTGAACTCGCAGGTGGGTTGGCCGTTGTCATCCAGCCCGGCGTGAGCCGAGGACAAGGTTTCGCCCGCAGCCATAGCGCTGAGCAGACGATCCACCATCTGTGGCAGCAAGTGCTGCTCGATCCATTGATCGATGTACCGCGCGCCGCTGTCGCCGTGCGCGCAACGTTCAGTCATGTGCGCAATCAGCTCGGGTGAATAGGTGAATGCCAGCTTGCGCCGATGCAGACGCTCACCGAGGCCTGCCAGTTTGAGCCTCGCAACGTCGTGCAGCACTTGCCCCTTCAGCGGGTAATACGGCACGACACGCATGCGAGCGAGCAATGCCGGTTTGAAATGAGCGCGCAGAACGGGGTGGATGGCCGCTTGCAATGCCTGGGCATCAGGTCGCTCGCCGTCTGCACATAACTCGCTGATGCTGTCGCTGCCCAGGTTGGAAGTCATCAACAGTAGGGTGTTGCGAAAATCGATTTCGCGGCCCTCACCGTCATTGGCGCGGCCTTTGTCAAACACCTGGTAAAACAGGTTCAACACCTCGGGATCGGCCTTCTCGACCTCGTCGAGCAATACCACTGAATAGGGCCGTTGACGCACGGCTTCCGTCAGGATCCCGCCCTCGCCGTAACCCACGTAGCCGGGTGGCGCACCGATCAATCGGGAAAGGGCGTGTTTTTCCTGGTATTCCGACATGTTGATCGTGGTGATAAACCGTTCGCCGCCGTACAAAAGATCGGCGAACGCGAGTGCCGTTTCTGTCTTGCCGACCCCACTGGGGCCCACCAGCAGGAACACCCCCACTGGCGCATCTGCCTTGTTGAGGCCCGCGGCGACCGCCCGCAAGGCACGATGAAGGGCTTGCACGGCCTGTTCCTGGCCCAGGATGCGTTCGCGCAGGGCGGCGGCAAAGCCGAGGATTTTTTCGCTGGGTTCAAGGGCTAATTGTTCGACGGGTATGCCGGTCCAGGCGCCGATAACCTGCGCCACCAACCGTGGGCACACCTCAAGGTCGCTGGAGCATGGCTCGCGTTCACGCCATGCTTGCTCCAGCGCGTGACGCTCGGGCTCCATCGCGTTCAATCGCAGGCTCAACGCCTGTAGCGCCGGTGCATCCACTGGCAACCCGGCATCCCTGTCGCGACTCAATGCCGTGTGTTGGCGCAGGCTTTCGGCCTGCTCTGCGCACAGCGCCTGCAGCGCCGCAGGTGGCATGGCCTGGCGCGTACGCACCCGTGCGCAAGCGGTGTCCAGCACGTCGACCGCCTTGTCCGGTAACTGGCGGCCGGCGAGGTAACGCGCACTCATATGTGCCGCTGCAACCACCGCATCGTCACGGACATAGACGCCGTGGTCCGCCTCATACACCGGCACCAGCCCACGCAGGATGGACACCGCCGCCTCGACACTTGGCTCATCGACGAGCACCGGCTGAAAGCGTCGCGCCAGCGCCGGGTCTTTTTCGATGTATTGCTTGTACTCCGACCAGGTGGTGGCCGCGATGGTGCGCAGTGCACCGCGCGCCAGGGCAGGCTTGAGCAGGTTTGCCGCGTCTGAACCGCCCGCCGTGCCTCCCGCGCCAACCAACGTATGGGCTTCGTCGATAAACAGGATCACTGCCTGGGGCGAGGCATTGACCTCATCGATCAGGCCTTTGAGGCGCCGTTCAAATTCCCCTTTGAGGCTGGCGCCCGCCTGCAACAGGCCCATATCCAGGGTCAGTACACGCACAGCCTTAAGGGGCTCGGGTACCTGCGAGGCGACGATTTTCAGTGCCAGGCCTTCGACGATCGCGGTTTTTCCCACGCCCGCCTCCCCGACCAGAATCGGGTTGTTCTTGCGCCGCCGCAGGAGAATATCAATCAGTTGCCGGATCTCACTGTCGCGGCACAGCACCGGATCGATCAAGCCTTCGCGGGCCTGTTGCGTCAGGTCATGGGTGAAACGCTGCAACAATGATTCTGTCGCCACGGGTTCACGTTCAGGTGCCAGGCTCGATACAAAATCACGTACCCGGCCTGCATCCAGGCGCTTCAATATTGCGTGAAACCCAGCGCCTGAGTACTCCAGCGGGTGACGCAACAACGCCAGCAACAGGGCTGCGTGATCAACAAACGGTTGCCCCAGCTCTACGTGAGCAACCATCAGCGCTTGTTGCAACCATTGCACCAACGCCTGGGCGAAGACCGGGTTGCGTGTTGCACTGTGCTCGCTGCGAGGTTGCAGTGCCGCTTGCAACTCGCCCATTTGCACACCGGCGTCCGCCAATGCCTTGGCCAACAGCCCATCCGGTTGCTCGAGCAACGTCAGCAGCAAATCTTCCACCAACACTTCACAGCCACCGCGCAGGACGCAGCGCTCAGACGAGCGCTCAAGATCGCGGCGTGCCTGGATCGTCAAGGTGCGTATCAGGTGTTGCAGGTCCACATTAATCATGATCATCGATCCCTAATGAAAGTTGCCAGCAAGCGTGACCACACCATCGGCGTGCTCGTGTTCCAACCAACTGGTCCAGCCCAGGCGACAGACATTGGCCGCGCCAATGTGCAACGCCCTGATCTCGCCCTCGGCCAACACCAGCCGTACGTCGTACTCCAATGGGTCCCGGGTGGTTAATCGCACCAGCGAGCACAGCGGCTGATAGCCCTCTCCCGTAGGCAGGAATTCGTGAAGGCGCTGCCAACTCAGTGCCAGGACGTGCACCCTGAACTTGCCGCTACGGTCGGCAACCCGCTGGCCCAACACCAGGTCCTGACCAAGTTCGCTGTTGGCGCGGCCCAGATCATTACGTTGCCAGGAGGCGACCTCCACCGTGCGCTCAACCCATTGCTCGATGAACAACAAGGGATGCTTGAAGTAGTACCGCAGCACGGTCTCGATCAACGCGGCCGAATGAGCCCTCAAGCTCAGCAGTCCCAAGTAGGGCAACAAGCGTTTGCAGTCCAGTTGCACGGCGCCACGTATCGCGGTGCCACCCAGGCCGATCAGCGCAAACATCTGCTCGGAAAACGCATCACGGGCGCCCGTTTGAAAGCGTGCGCGATAGCGGTATTTGCGCCAGATCGGCAACATCAGCCGTTGCAGGCGGTGGTGAAACACGTCGAGAAAATCACGGGTCGGATTGCCGCCTGGGTGCTCGGCAAATGCCTGTTCACCGTAAAACGCCGGCAGTGGCGATCCGGCCCCGAACAACCCCAGAATATTGAGCCGAAGACGCGCCCGCATTTGCCCACGCTCCACAAAAAATTCCACGCGATCAATATCGTGCGCAGCAAACCCCAGCCCTGGATTGGCCTGAAACTCCAGCTGGTCATACAGCGCGTCTTCATCCATCAGCGGGTGGGCCTCGCGCAATCGCTCCATCACCTGCAGTACGGCCTGAAACAGCGTGTGCTCGCGAATAACTCGGCACAACGGGTTCAAAGCAGGGGCTGTTGGCCCATCCGTGATGGCCATAGGTACACGTCTCCTTGTGTGCTGATGACTCGCAACTCGTGGTACGAATTGAGGCTGGCGTAGAGCGCAAAAAACTCATTGAGGACGCACGCGAACACAAACATGTCGCCCTGACCGAGAAACCCCTGCGGGTCGACGGTCAGGTCCACCCGCACACCGCGTATGGGCAACCCACGGTGCAGCCGGTCAACTGCCTGATGGCTGATCGAGCGCAAGGCATTGAGCCGGGTCTGGCTGATTTTTTGCGCTTGTCGATCGTGATAGCGAGGCAGGTCGTAAGTGTCGAGGATCACTTTCAACGCGTTGATGTCGGTCAACGACAAATAGTTGAGCGACATGTTGCTGATGAGCTTCCACAGAAAATCCTGATCCAGCGGCGGTGCAAAGCTCGCGGTAGGCACAGTGATATTGCGAAAGGTCAGTGACTCCGGCGCCTGCTCGCAGGGCTGGTCGATGTCGCCAGCTTTCAATTGCCTGGGCAGGTCGCCATTGGTACAGGTCAGTTCAATCGACAGGGTTTCCTGACCTGTGCCCTTGTGGCCGCCAAACCCCATCCAGGTATCGAGACCACCGTGTTGCAACGATGAGCGCTGGCGAATGCTGTAGCTGGGAGGCGCCGTTGACGGGTTGATATCGCAATCATGTTCAAAGGATTCAAACGCAACGTACGCTTGATAACCCAACCCTCCCGGGCGCCAGCCGGTGACGCTGTCCACGGAAAATACTCCCGCATTCCCCGGCTTATATTCCCCCGGCACCAGCAGGTACTCGTCCCTCTTTCCATCCAGGCGAATGGGCACTGCGTCATGCTTGAACAGATTGACGATGGGTGTGCAATACAACTTCACATTGTCCAGCGTCGGGCGTTGGGCCTTGTATCCCTCGGCCTGGAGTTCGAAGCGCAGCACCATGCCATGCACCTGCTGGAGCAGGTCATGGGGCAGTGTGTGCAACACATTCAGCCCCTCGACATCGACAAACAGGTATTTGTCGGGAAAGGCGAAGTACTCCTGCAGATGGCGATAGCCACGGAACGTATTCTGCGGATAGGGGATCAGTGCCTGCTCCTCCGAAAACCCCACCGGCCGGACCTGACCTGCCTGCAGGCGCACGCTCACGGGTTCCCCGCCGGCGCCGTGAATCGGCAAGCCATCACGGCCCAGCATCAGCAAGCGGATGCCGTCAAGATGCCGCAGCAGGCTGAGGTACAAACCCTGGCTGACGTAGCGGTCACCGGCCAGATGCAATCGCAAGGCGTCAAACGTCAGATCGGCAAAACTGCCTTCGGCACTCAGGCTCAGGCGCAGGTCGAGCCATGCCCCTTCGCCCTGGCTTATATAATCCAGGCCACTGAGTTGCAGCGGCATAACGTCGGTGGCGTAACAGGTCCGGAAACGACACCGTTCACCTTCAACCGCTGCACTTTCCACGGCGGTATCCCGGGCGACGCGAACCGTAGGCCCTGCGGTTTTCAAGGGATCAAATTGCAGAATGCTGAAAGCCGGTAGCGGCCGCATGTAGTTGGGCCAAAGCAAATGCATCAAGGAATGCGTCAACTCGGGCAACTCGTCGTCCAGTTTTTGGCGCAAGCGACCGGTCAGAAACGCAAACCCCTCCAGCAATCGCTCGACATCCGGGTCCTGCCCCGTTTGTGCGAGAAAGGGTGCCAACGCGGGGTTGCGCTCGGCGAAGCGCCGACCAAGTTGGCGCAGCGCGCTGAGCTCGCTCTGGAAGTAGCGATTAAAGCTCATCCGTACGCACCTCCACCCGCCCGGCATCCAACAGGTGCGCATGAAACACAACAGGCTGGGTAACACCGTCAACCATCAGCGCGGCTTCGATCGCAAAGGCCAGCGCCAAAGGTTCACCCACGCGCGGCGAAACGCTGACGCGCACATTCGCCAACCGCGGCTCGTAGGCCTGGATGAAACGTTCGATCAATACGCGCGATTGGGTCAGGCACTCATGCAGGCTCAGGCGCATGTCATTGAGGTCCGGCAAACCGTAGTCAGGCAGTGTCAGGACGCTGCCCGCGCGGGTACTGAGCATTTTCCCCAGGTGCGCGGCGACGGACGCCACGCTCCCGGCCTGGGTTGGCGCATCGCGATCGAGCCGTTCAAACAGGCTGTTGTTGAGGTGCATCCCCTGGCCTCTGCTCATTCTTTATCGAGCTTTCCAACCAGGGACAACGTGAAGTCTGCGCCCATGTATTTGAAATGCGGACGCACGCTCAAGTTAACCCGATACCAGCCTGGCTCTCCGTCAACGTCACTGACGACGATGCGCGCAGCCCGCAGGGGCCGGCGCCCACGCACTTCGGCGCTGGGGTTCTCTTGATCGGCAACATACTGGCGAATCCACTTGTTGAGCTCCAGCTCCAGGTCTGTGCGTTCTTTCCACGACCCCAACTGCTCGCGCTGCAATACCTTGAGGTAATGGGCCAGACGATTGACCACCATCATGTACGGCAGCTGGGTACCCAGACGGTAGTTGAGCTCGGCCGCCTTGCCCTCCTCGCTGATGCCGAAGGTCTTGGGTTTCTGCACGGAACTGGCGGAAAAGAACGCCGCGTTATCACTGCCCTTGCGCATGGTCAGGGCGATAAACCCCTCCTGCGCCAGCTCGTATTCGCGCCGGTCAGACACCAGGACCTCGGTCGGTATCTTGGTTTCGATCTCGCCCATGCTGTGGAAGTGATGCAAGGGCAGGTCTTCAACGGCGCCGCCGCTCTGTGGCCCGATGATGTTCGGGCACCAGCGAAACCGCGCGAAGCTGTCGGTCAGGCGAGTGGCAAACGCGTAGGCGGTGTTACCCCACAGGTAGTGTTCGTGGCTGTTGACCACGTTCTCCTGATAAGCAAAGGTTTTGACCGGGCACTCCAAAGGATCGTAAGGCGTTCGCAGTAAAAAGCGCGGCACCGTAAGGGCGATGTAACGCGCATCTTCGCTCTGGCGAAAGCTTTGCCATTTGGCAAACTGCGGCCCTTCGAAATGGTCCCGAAGGTCTTTGAGATCGGGTAAGCCGGTGAAGCTTTCCAAGCCGAAAAAGCTCGGCCCGGCAGCCGCGATAAAGGGCGCGTGAGCCATGCACGCAACGCTGGAAGCGTATTGCATCAGCTTCACGTCAGGTGCACTGGGTGACAGGAAATAATTGGCGATGATGGCGCCTACAGGCTGACCACCAAACTGACCGTATTCGGCACTGTAGATATGCTTGTAGAGCCCCGACTGAGTGATTTCGGGAGAATCTTCGAAATCATCCAGCAGGTCCTGCCGTGAGACATTTAGCAGCTCGATCTTGATGTTTTCGCGAAAATTGGTCCGGTCCACCAGCAATTGCAAGCCCTTCCAGGCCGACTCCACTGCCTGAAACTCCGGGTGATGAAGAATCTCGTCCATTTGCTGGCTGAGCTTGGTGTCGATCTCGGCAATCATCCGGTCGACCAGGCGTTTCTTCACCGGCTCCGCACGGTTATGCGGCTTGACCAGTTCCTCGATAAACGCCGAGACGCCGCGCTTGGCGATGCTGTACGCCTCATCGTCGGCATTCAGCAATGTCTGGGCGATGATATTGTCGAGGATGCTGTACTCACCCTCTGTATGTGCGGGCTGCGGGGTGTGCTGGGTAATCGTCATGGTGTCAGTGTCCTTTTACTGAAAGGTTCAGGCGGTGGGGCTGCTCAATCCCAGCTCGGCGAGTACACGCGCACGAGAGGTGTCATCGGCCAGCGCCTGCTCAATGGCTTTGCGAAAGCTCGGGGTATTACCCAGAGGTCCCTTCAGCGCCATCAATGCCTCACGCAACGCCATCAACTTTTGCAATTCGGGTACTTGCTCGACCAGATTGGCGGGGTTGAAATCTTTCATTGAATTGATACGGACCTGGATGGCCAATTCCTCGACGTCGGCATGTTCCTGCAAGCGATTGGGTACGCTTAACGTCAAGCTCAACGCCTGCTTGGCCAACACGTCATCAAGGGTGTTTTTGTCGATACCAATGGGTTTTCGATCCTCAAGCTTGCGCGGGTCTTCACGCCCGCAAAAGTCACCCAGAACCAGCAACTTCAGTGGCAGCTCCACTTCCTCCTGCACGCCGCCGGTGGCGGGCTTGAAGGTGATATTGATACGTTCCTTGGGTGCAACCGAACCGTCTTTGGCCATGGTATTTCTCCTTTTTTAGTGGGCTCGAAGGCCTATTCAAGTACTGCTTCCAGATCGAAGTGGCACAACCTGCGATGGGTGACTTCCCGGCGTTCGCGCACGGCGTGGTCTTGCGGCAAAAGGTCATAACAGCGGTACAAGAGCCGGGTGACCTGAAAAGCCAGGTCGGGCTCCCAGCGGTCCAGGCCTGCGTGCTGCAATTCAAGGTCAAGCTGTTCAAGCTGAATTTTGCCCAGCTCATGTTTGCCGGCACGCACGCATAACCTGGCGAGCGCCAGGCGCCAGTGAAATCGGGCACGCTCTCCGCGCGCCGCCTGCAGGCCAAGCTTGAGCGTGGCAACCGCGGCCTTGAGCCCGTCCTGGCGCAGGCTGAACATCACCTCTTGCAAGGCAACCTCCCAGGGCTCGGCACTCGCATCGGTCACGACGCTGGCAGGTTCGGCTTTAGGCAGGTGGCGAGCCACATGCAGCGCTATCCAGTCACAGGTCGCGGGGTCGGCAAAGGGCGTGCCGTCGTCAAACCTGAACTCAGGCAAGCTGGGCAGGCGCTGCAACAACAGGGCGAAATTCATTTCCAGTTCGGTCATGGCCAGCTGTGCGTGCAGGGCCTCGAGGCATTCCCAGACCATGCGCAAGCCGTCAAACCAGAACAAGGCACCGCTCACGCTGACCTCAAGTTCAAGTAACAGGTCGGCGTACTGTCCCTGGATAAAACGTGCCTGGTAACGCTTGAGCTTGTCTGGCGCAAGAGCACGCAGTGCCGTTATCCGCTCGCTGTTGGCGTCCGGATAGTTGATGAGTGTGAGCCACGCCAGCGTTCGGCTCAGGCGCAATGCACGCAGGTCAGTCGCGCTCTGGCGCAGCCACCAGGCACACAAGGGACGGGCTTGCTCCTGCAACGCACGCACTGATTTTTGGGCGTCTTTTTCGTTATTGATCGGCTGCTCAGGCTTGAGCAGTTGCGTAGTGACCTGCTTGACCTGAGCGATAACGCCAGCAACACCTGCAGGTTCAGAAACGGCTTGGGTGGCCAGTGCCAAACGTTCCGACAACTGCCGGCGAATCGGTAACAAAAGAGGCGCTTCGTCCCCCAGACGCTTACCCCAAAGTTCATCCAGGCACACGATGCGTTCCAGGAGTGCCTGGAATACGGGTAATTGATCGGTCAACGAAATGTTTTGCACAAACAGCTGGTCAAGCCGCAACACCAACCAACCAAAGGCCGCGCATCGGGTACGCGACTTGATCGGGTAAACGCTTGCCCAATGATGCTCACACAGTTCCAGCAACAGACCGAGGCCTGCCAGCAACCCCGAAAATGAATCACGCTGGTGCAAGGCCCAGGTCAACCAGACGGCAACCCGAAGATCCTTGGAGTGTTCGCGCAGCAGTCGCTCGCTGATATCGCTGACCTTTTGCCAATCCGGCAGACTGGCACCATGAATCGATTGTGCCTTGCACAGTTCGGCTTCCAGCGTTTCGTATTCGATAGAAAAGCGCATATCACAGCCGGCAAACTCCGTTGTCGAACAAGGATGCCGGGCAAGTTCAAGGTAATAAGCGCAAAGCTTGTCTGAATACACCATTGTGGACCGCACATAACTATGCAAGACGGAGACGGCCAACTTAGCGCAATACAATGACGCATCAGAATGCCATTTAATATTCGCTCGGCCTGCAGCGAAGTTAGCGAACCTTAGCCACTTGAAAAGTTTTGAGCAAGGGCGGCAACCGCACTTAAGTAATTTCCTACAAGCCACGCGAATCAAGGCCTGCGCAGATATCTGCACAGGTTATTTTCTGAGAATCACCCTATTCACTCGTCCAACGATATCAATCACCCGCGAAATCCGCATGAGCAACTAACTGCGCACACTTGTGCAACGCACAACACAAAAAATCTTCTAAAATCGGGTTATCCTATAAACATATAATCCAATAAAACCCCACCTCCCTTATTTCATTGGCTTTCGATATTTCAGGCACGCTTCTTGTTATAGGTCATTGCCCACCCGGTATATTCGCCGTGGGGGCTACCTACTTATTCAGGCAAGGAAACCAATAATGCCAACACCCGCGTACCTCTCAATCACCGGCGTCAAACAAGGTTTAATTACGGCAGGTACTTTTACCCAGGACTCAGTAGGCAACATTTATCAGGAAGGTCACGAGGACCAGATCCTCGTGCAGGCGTTTGCGCATCAGGTGATCATCCCCCGCGACCCACAGTCGGGCCAGCCCACCGGCCAACGGGTTCATAAACCCCTGATGATCAGCAAGGTGTTCGATAAATCCTCACCGTTGCTGTTCAGCGCGCTGACCTCGGGCGAAGAAGTGTCGTGCCGGCTGGAATGGTTGCGCACTTCTTCTGCCGGCACTCAGGAGCACTACTTCACCATTGAGCTGGAGGGCGCGACCATCGTGGACATTCAATCGCGCATGCCCAACTGCCAGGACCCGGACAACGCCCACTTCACCCATCTGGAGGATGTGTATTTCACGTATCGCAAGATCATCTGGACCCACGAAGTGGCTGGCACTTCCGGCTCGGATGACTGGCGCAGCCCGGTAGCCGGTTAAGGTCAAAACCGGCAGGGACGGTCGCCAGGGACGGCGCCGTGCCTGCCGGGTTGCGGCTAGACCATCGCCAGCGGGTGCTTGCGTTTGGGCGCGCCAAAGACGCGGTCAATGGCCTCCAGGTCGTGCTCATCCAGTACGAGGTTTGCCGCGCGGGCATTGAGCCGCACGTGTTCAGGTGTGACAGCCTTGGGAATCGCGATCACGCCGTCCTGGCGCAGGACCCAGGCGAGAGACACTTGCGCAGGCGTGACGTCATGGCGATGGGCGATCTGCTTGAGCGTGGGGCTGGCCAACAGCTCACCGCCCTGTGCAATCGGGCAGTAAGCCATCAAGGGCAAATGATGCTGTTGCCACCAGGGCAACAGGTCGAATTCGATACCGCGCTCTTCGATGTTGTAGAGCACTTGGTTGGTGGCGCACACGGGGGACGCGAGTTCCTGCAGGTCTGCCACATCAAAATTGGAGACACCCCAACGGCCGATTTTGCCGGCTTCACGCAGACGTTCGAACGCTTCAACAGTTTCTTCAAGCGGGTACTGGCCGCGCCAGTGCAGCAGGTACAAATCAATGAAGTCCGTGCCCAGTCGCTGCAGGCTGGCGTCGCAGGCGCGTGGTACACCTTTGTGGCTGGCGTTGTGCGGGTAAACCTTGCTCACCAGAAAAACCTGGTCGCGCTTACCGCGAATGGCCTCGCCGACGATTTCTTCCGCGCCGCCTTCACCGTACATTTCAGCGGTATCGATCAGGGTCATGCCCTCGTCGATGCCGAGTTGCAACGCTGCCACTTCGGCGCGGCGATGGTCCGGGTTTTCGCCCATGCGCCAGGTCCCTTGGCCGATGACAGGGACGGGAACGCCGGCCAGATCAATGGTACGCATGACAATCTCCTGATGAATTGGCGGATTAACAGTGTGGCACTGACCGGACAAAAGGGTTCAATCGAAGTATGGTTAGCCCCTGCCAAGTCACGGGGAAGCACCTGCAATGCTGTTTGTCGTCATGCTCGGGGGCAAGCACCCACGGGCCAAAATTGAAGTTCACGATGTGGTGTTTGCTGTGGCGGATACGCTGCAGGGCACTTATTCACAATTGCGCGACGGTTGGTTTGGCAGCCCCAAGGGTGTGCACATCGATTCGTGGATGATGGTCGATGGCGTCGACGGCTGGAAAGTCGAACTCAGCCCTCTGGCGCCCCAGGCCGGCGCGCATCACCTGTACTTCATCAACCTGGGCGGTTATGAGGCCAACGCTTTTGGCGAGGCGCACCATTACCTGCTGGTGGTGGCCCGCACTGCGCGCGAAGCCATGAACCTGGGCAAGCAGCAGATGCTGCGTCAGTGGTCCCAGCCGCATACAGACGCTGTGATGGATATCGACGATTGCCTGCCCATCGATTTGGTAGACGGTCGTTATATCCATTTGGTACAGGGCCCTCACCGGCCGATAGTCCAGCAGAACGACTATATCGTGCTGGCCTGAACCCTTCCCGAACGGCGCTTGCTGGACATCTCACCGGAAACGCGCCCAAGGCATTGCAAGATTTTAAACCCCAAGCGGGCGATCAATTCTCAGGCTGGACTGTTTGCGCTGTTTATAGGTTGGCTGACTCGCAGCGGCGCCATGGCCCGCTCTTGAACCGCTCAAGCAATCGGCGGGAACTTTGCCAGGAAATAACCACCTGAATCGGGTAGGCTCACCCTTTTTAATTCAAGGAGTTACTCACCATGGCAAAAGCCACCGCCCGTCATATCCTCGTTTCCACTGAAGACAAGTGCAACGAACTGAAGACCCAGATCGAAGGCGGCGCTGATTTCGCAGAAATCGCCAAAGCCAATTCCAGCTGCCCATCCAGCCGCCAAGGCGGTGACCTGGGTTCGTTCGGTCCAGGCCAGATGGTTAAAGAATTCGATACCGTCGTGTTCAGCGCCCCGGTCAATACCGTGCAAGGCCCGGTGAAGACCCAATTCGGTTACCACCTGCTGGAAGTCACCAGCCGCCAGGACTGATCCTGTCTGCGCTGATGCTATAAACAACGGCCCGCCTTTTGGCGGGCCGTTGTGCATGTGGTGACTGGCGAGGCAGATGACGTTAACGTACAGGTCCTTATTTTCTCTACCCGGCGCTCAAGGCTGATAATGCGATTGGCTTTTTTCACACCACTGCTCTGCACTGCGCTGGCCCTGCTCTTGGCCAGCTCGGCCGTGATCGCGGCCCCGCAGCCCTACCTCACGGTATACGGCGAACCGGCCAAGTACCCCGCCGGCTTCACTCATTTTGAATACGCCAACCCCGATGCGCCCAAAGGCGGCAGCCTGAAGCGTTCGGCCATCGAGATCGGGCGTTTCGACCATGTACTGCCCTATATCGATAAAGGCATTGGCGTTTCCCAAATTGACGGCTGGCTGTATGCGCCGCTGGCCCAGCGTTCCCTCGACGAGCCCTATACGGTCTACGGCCTGGTCGCCGAGAAGATGGAGCGCGCCGATGATGGCCTGTCGCTGCGCTTCTACCTGAACCCCAAGGCACGCTTTGCCGACGGCACGCCCATCACCGCCGAAGATGTGCGCTACAGCTTCGACCTGCTGATGACCCAGGGCAGCTTGCGCTTTCGCACCCTGTTTGCTGACGTCAAACACGTCGAAGTCGAAGGCGAGCGACAGGTGCGTTTCGATTTTTCCAGCAACGAAAACCGTACCCTGCCCCTGGATATTGCCACCTTGCCGGTGTTTCCCGAGCATTGGTGGAAGACCCGCGATTTTGCCAATGGTGGCGGCTACGAAGCCCCGCTGGGCAGCGGCCCGTACAAGGTCAGCAAGATCGACGCAGGCAACACCATTACCTTCACCCGCGACCCGAACTGGTGGGGCAAGGACTTGCCGGTCAGCCGTGGCCTGTACAACTTCGATCACCTGAGCCTTGAGTATTTCGGCGACACCGAAGTGGCGCGCCAGGTGCTGCGCGGCGGCGCCTATGACTTCAACCGTGAGTTCTCGGCCACCGGTTATTCCATCGGCTACAACGGTCCGGCCCTCGACGATGGCCGACTGCAACGCGCGCACCTGGCCAAAGAGATGCCGCAACCGGCCCAGGGCTATGTGTTCAACGTGCAAAAACCGATGTTCAAGGACCGCCGCGTGCGCCAGGCCCTGGCGATGCTGTGGGATTTCGAATGGGCCAACCGGCAGATGATGCGCAACCTGTACATCCGCCAGCAGAGCTACTTCTCCAATAGCCCGCTGGCCGCCAGCCAGTTGCCGACAAAGGAGGAGCTGGAGATTCTTGAACCGCTGCGCGGCCAAGTGCCCGACGAAGTGTTCACCCAGGTTTTCAAGGCACCGGTCACCGATGGCAGCGGCATGATTCGCGACAAACAGTTGCAAGCCCTGGCCCTGCTCGAAGAAGCCGGCTGGAAACCCAAAGGCGACAAACTGGTGAACGCCGAAGGTGAGCCGCTTGAGTTCACCTTCCTTAATACGCAGCCCGGCATGGAGCGTCTGTTGTTGCCGTACAAACGCAACCTGGCGCAAATCGGCATTACCCTGAACATCCGCCGTATTGATTCGTCGCAATACGTGAACCGGCTGATGACGCGCGATTACGACATGATCGTCATCGGCTTTCCCGTGACCACGTCACCCGGCCTGGAGCTGTACAACTATTTTGGTTCGAGCGCCGCGTTCGACCCGGGCGCCAACAACTACATGGTGCTCAAGGACCCGGCCGTCGACAGCCTGATCAAAGGCCTGGTCAAGGCCAATAACCAGGCGCAGATGCTCACCTACGCTCACGCTCTGGACCGGGTGCTGCAATGGAGTTACCTGTGGATCCCCAACTACTACCCGCCCGGCACGTCCGCCGCATGGTGGAACCGCTTCGGCCGACCGGCCATCGAAGCGAAAAACGATGAAGCCCTGGAAACCTGGTGGGAAATCAGCCCCACGCCACTGACGAATGAACAAATGACAGCCGAGTTGAAAAAACGCGGAGGTGCGCGCTGATGTTCGCCTATATCGTGCGGCGCCTGCTGCTGATTATTCCGACGCTAGTGATCATCCTGTTGGTGAATTTTGTGATCGTGCAGGCCGCGCCCGGTGGGCCGGTTGAACAGGCCATCGCCCACCTGCAAGGCATTGGCGGCGGCAACGTCGGTGGTTCGTCCGGCGAAGGCGTCAGCAGCGGCTCGCGCGCCAGCCGTGGTCTGGACCCCAAGCTGATCAAAGACATCGAAAAACAATACGGTTTCGACAAGCCCGCCCCGGAACGCCTGTGGCTGATGCTCAAGAGCTACGCCAGGCTGGATTTTGGTAACAGCTTCTTTCGCGGCTCGACGGTCATCGACCTGATCCTGGAAAAGATGCCGGTGACCATTTCGCTGGGCCTGTGGGCCACGTTGATCACCTACCTGGTGTCGATCCCCCTGGGCATTCGCAAGGCGGTGCGCCACGGCAGCAGCTTTGATGTCTGGAGCAGTACGGCGATCGTGATCGGTTATGCGATGCCCGCGTTCCTGTTCGCGATGTTCCTGATTGTGGTGTTTGCCGGCGGCACGTCGCTGAACTGGTTTCCAGTGCGCGGGTTGGTGTCGGAGAACTTTGAGGAACTGAGCACCGTCGGCAAGATTGCCGATTATTTCTGGCACTTGGTATTGCCTGTCACGGCGCTGGTGATCGGCGGGTTTGCGACCTTGACCATCCTCACCAAAAACTCCTTCCTGAATGAAATCACCCGCCAATACGTGGTCACCGCCCGTGCCAAAGGCTTGAGCGAGCGTCGCGTGCTGTATGGCCATGTGTTTCGCAACGCAATGTTGCTGGTAATTTCGGGGATTCCCCAGGCGTTTATCAGCGTGTTCTTCGCTGGCTCCTTGCTGATAGAAGTGATCTTCTCCCTCGATGGCCTGGGCCGCATGAGCTACGAAGCGGCGGTGTCCCGAGACTACCCGGTGGTGTTTGGCTCACTGTTTATCTTCACCCTGTTCGGCCTCTTGATAAAACTCATCGGCGACCTCTGCTACACCCTGGTGGACCCGCGTATCGATTTTGCCGCGAGGAACGCCTGATGCTTAATCTGTCTCCGGTAGCCCGTCGGCGTTTTGAACGGTTCAAAAAGAATCGGCGTGGCTGGTGGTCGCTGTGGCTGTTTATCGGCCTGTTTATCCTGACCCTTGGCGGCGAGTTGATTGCCAATGACAAGCCCTTGGTGCTGAGCTTCAAGAACGAGCTGTATTTCCCGGTGTTCAAGCGCTACACCGAGCAGGAATTCGGCGGGCAGTTGCCGTTCCAGGCCGACTACCGCAGTGACTATGTGCAAAAGCTGATCAAACAGGACGGCGGCTGGATGCTGTTCCCGCCGATACCGTTCAGCGACGACACACCCAATTACGAACTGAGCCGCCCTGCCCCCAGCCCGCCCTCATCGGTGAACTGGCTGGGCACCGACGACCAGTCGCGGGATGTGTTGGCGCGGGTGATCTTTGGTGCGCGGGTGTCGATCCTGTTTGCCCTGGCCCTGACCGCCATCAGTGCAGCCATCGGCATTGCCGCCGGGGCGTTGCAGGGTTACTACGGCGGCTGGGTCGATTTGCTTGGCCAGCGCATTCTGGAAGTGTGGTCGGGGCTGCCGGTGCTGTACCTGCTGATCATCCTGTCGGGTTTTGTAGAGCCGAACTTCTGGTGGCTGCTGGGCATCATGGCGCTGTTTTCC
Organism: Pseudomonas sp. PWP3-1b2; assembly: GCF_049896045.1. Lineage (NCBI taxonomy): Bacteria > Pseudomonadati > Pseudomonadota > Gammaproteobacteria > Pseudomonadales > Pseudomonadaceae > Pseudomonas > Pseudomonas sp. PWP3-1b2. Next base: position 27,445 of record NZ_JAFCTN010000025.1, on the reverse strand, counting down.
TGGCTGGCGCTGGTGGACGTGGTACGCGCCGAGTTCCTGCGCGGGCGCAACCTGGAATACGTCAAGGCTGCGCGAGCGCTGGGTTTGAGCGATGGCAAAATCATCCGCCGGCATATCCTGCCCAACGCCATGACCGCCACCTTGAGCTACCTGCCGTTTATTTTGACCGGCGCAATTTCGACATTGAGCGCCCTGGATTTTCTCGGGTTTGGCATGCCCGCCGGCAGCGCGTCGCTGGGCGAACTGATCGCCCAGGGCAAGCAGAACCTGCAGGCACCGTGGCTCGGCCTGACGGCGTTTTTCACCCTGGCGCTGATTCTGTCGCTGCTGGTATTTATCGGCGAGGCGTTGCGCGACGCCTTCGACCCACGGTCATGAGTGAATCCCTATGAGCGACAACCTGATCGAGATCCGCGACCTCAGCGTCGCCTTCAACGGCCAGACCGTGGTGCGAGACCTGTGCCTGGATGTGCGCGCCGGAGAATGCCTGGCGCTGGTCGGCGAGTCGGGCTCGGGCAAGTCGGTGACGGCGCATTCGATCCTGCAATTGCTGCCTGAGGCCGGCACCGAAACCAAAGGTTCGATCCGCTATCGCGGCCAGGAAATGGTCGGCGCCTCCACCGGCACCTTGCAGAAACTGCGTGGCAACCGCATTGCGATGATTTTTCAGGAGCCGATGACCTCGCTCAACCCGCTGCACAGCATCGAAAAGCAGATTGGCGAAACCCTGCTGGTGCACAAGGGCCTGGGCGGCAAAGCGGCGCAGGCGCGCATCCTCGAACTGCTCGAACTGGTGGGCATTCAAAAACCCCGGGAGCGGCTCAAGGCTTACCCGCATCAGTTGTCCGGTGGCCAGCGCCAACGGGTGATGATCGCCATGGCCCTGGCCTGTGAGCCGGAATTGCTGATCGCCGACGAACCTACCACCGCGCTGGATGTGACGGTGCAGCGCAAGATCCTGCTGCTGCTCAAGTCTCTGCAAAAGCGCCTGGGCATGTCACTGCTGTTGATCAGCCATGACTTGAATCTGGTACGCAGCATTGCCCAACGCGTCTGCGTGATGCGCGCCGGGGAAATTGTCGAGCAGGCTGACTGCCAGGCTTTGTTCAACGCGCCGCAGCATCCCTACAGCCGCTTGCTGCTGGACGCGGAACCGGCGGGTGAGCCGTTGTGCAGTGACGCACGCGGGACGGTGCTGCAGGTTGACGACCTGACCGTGCAATTCCCGCTCAGTGGCGGCCTGTTCACGCGTAAAACCTGGTTGCGGGCCGTGGACGGCATCAGCCTCAGCGTACAGCGTGGCAAAACCCTGGGGATTGTCGGCGAGTCCGGTTCGGGTAAATCCACGCTGGGCCAGGCGATCCTGCGCTTGCTGGATTCCACTGGCAGCATCCGCTTTCAGGGCGAGGCGCTCGACCCGCTGACTCACCAGCAAATGCGCCCGTGGCGCAAGCAGATGCAGGTAGTGTTCCAGGACCCGTTCGGCAGCCTCAGCCCGCGCATGAGCGTGGAACAGATCATCAGCGAAGGCCTGGAAGTGCACGCGCCGTGCAGCCTGGCCGAGCGTGATGCGCAGGTGGTTCAGGTGCTCAAGGACGTCGGCCTCGACCCCGACAGCCGCCACCGTTACCCCCACGAGTTTTCCGGCGGCCAGCGCCAACGCATTGCGATCGCCCGCGCGCTGGTGCTCAAGCCGGCGCTGATGCTGCTGGATGAACCCACCTCCGCGCTGGACCGCACGGTGCAGAAACAAGTGGTGGCGCTGCTGCGCGAACTGCAGGAAAAGTATGGCCTGACCTACCTGTTTATCAGCCACGACCTGGCCGTGGTGCGTGCCATGGCCCACGACATGATCGTGATCAAGGACGGCAAGGTGGTGGAGCGCGGCGCCAGCCATGATGTGTTTGAAGCACCGCAGCATGCCTACACCAAAGAGCTTTTGGCAGCGGCGCATATGCCTATGTAGGCGCGTTCCATTGTGGAAGCGGCGGCATGGACACCCTGCCCCACAACGGCGTGGTGATCACGTTGCTGGCGGTGACCGGTTTGCGCCACCGCGAAGCCTGCAAGGCTATTTTAGGCATCACGATCATCAAGACCTTCGTGGTGATTGGTACTTTCTACGCCACCGGCATTGTGTGAGGTTTTTATGACGACATTGAACGGCAAGACGGCTCTGGTTACCGGCTCCACCAGCGGCATCGGTTTGGGCATCGCGCTGAGCCTGGCAAAGGCCGGGGCGAACCTGATCCTCAACGGCTTCGGCGACGCCAGCGCGGTAGTCGCCCAGGTGCAGGCGCTTGGCGTCAAGGTTGGGCATCACCCGGCGGACGTCAGCGACCCGGCGCAGATCGCCGACATGATCGCCTACGCCGAGCGTGAGTTCGGCGGCGTGGACATTCTGGTGAACAACGCCGGCATCCAGCATGTGGCCGCCGTGGAAGACTTCCCTGCTGAGCGTTGGGACTCAATTATCGCGATCAACCTGTCTTCGGTGTTTCACAGCACGCGCTTGAGTTTGCCGGGCATGAAAGCCAAGGGTTGGGGACGTATCGTCAACATTGCTTCAGTGCATGGCCAAGTGGGCTCGGTGGGCAAGGCGGCGTATGTGGCAGCCAAGCATGGGGTGATCGGGTTGACCAAAGTGGTAGGGCTGGAGACGGCCACCAGTAATGTGACGTGCAATGCGATTTGCCCGGGTTGGGTGCTGACGCCGCTGGTGCAGAAGCAGATTGATGACCGCGTGGCCAAAGGCGTGGACCCACAGCAGGCGCAGCAGGATTTGCTGGCAGAGAAGCAGCCATCGCTGGAGTTTGTGACGCCGCCGCAGTTGGGCGAACTGGTACTGTTTCTGTGCAGCGAAGCCGGCGCCCAAGTGCGCGGCGCGGCGTGGAACATCGATGGCGGGTGGCTGGCCCAGTAAACCCCGATGTCCAACACACAGCGGATCAAAATGTGGGAGCTGGCTTGCCTGCGATGGCGGTGTATCAGAAACACATTAGCCAACTGACACGCCGCCATCGCAGGCAGGCCAGCTCCTACAGTTGGGCGTTTTGATGAAAGGCTTCAGCGCTGGCGCACTCATTTGAAGAAAATGCCCCAAGTCATGCTATTTTTCGGGGGTAGTCAGCCGTTCCCGACTCGCGGGATAATCGGTCTTTGTCATTTTTCAAAGCGTTACGCGTAGGGCTTTTTCATGAATGGAACATCCACCGGCAGCGCTGCCGCCTTGATCGCGCGGCTGAACTGGGCGCAAAGCCCACTCGGTGAGGCCAATGACTGGCCGCAAAGCCTGCGCACGGCGGTCGACATTGTCGTCCACTCGCCGATGCCGATGCTGCTGCTGTGGGGCGACCAACTCACCCAACTGTATAACGACAGTTTTGCCGTGCTGGCAGGTAACAAGCACCCTGCGGCCATGGGCCAGGCAACGCATGAAACCTGGCCGGAGCTGCGAAGCTTTACTGCACCAGTCTATGAGGCGGTCCTCGGCGGCCAGGTGCGCACGTTCAGCGAAAAGCGCTTCGTCCTGCAGCGCAATAACCGCGACACCGAAATATGGCTCGACCTGACGTACAGCCCGGTCCGCGATGAAAGTGGCAACGTGGCCGGCATCCTGGTCACGGCCATCGAAACCAACGAGCGCCGCAGCAAAACCCTTGAACTGCAACAGCGCTCCGAAGACAGCCTGAAAGCCCAGCACAATACCGAACAACGCCTGCAACTCGCGCTGGCCGCCACGGATGCAGTGGGCACCTGGGATTGGGACATCGGTGAAGACCACTTTATCGCCGACGCCCACTTCGCCTACCTGCATGGCGTCGACCCCAGTGACGCCGGCCGCTTGCCCATCAGCGACTACCTGCAAGGCGTGCACCCTGAAGACCGCGGCACGGTGGCGCGCAGCATCAAGCATTGCATCACCTTTGGCACCGAATACGCTGAAGAATATCGCCTGCTGCAAGCCGACGGCCAGGTGCGCTGGGTGTTCGCCCGAGGCCGGTGCTATAAGAATCATCAGGGCCGCCCGGCGCGGTTTCTGGGTGCCGCGCTGGACCTGACCGATCGCAAGCACACTGAACAGGCCCTGCGCCAAAGCCAGACCGAGCTGCAGTTGATCATCAACGCCATGCCGGTGCTGATCGGCTATGTCGACCACGAACAGCGTTTTCGCCTGAACAACAGCGCGTACCTGGACTGGTACGGCATGACGCCCGAGGAGCTGTACGGCAAGACCATCCGCGAAGTGCTGGGCGATGACGTGTATTCCGGGCGCGAAGACAAGATCGCCGCCGCACTCAGGGGCAAGGCCTGCAGCTTCATGACCATCACGCCACACCGCGACGGTCGCCCGCGCCATGCGCTGATGAAGTACCTGCCGCGCTTCAGCAGCGACGGCTCGGTGAACGGTTTTTACATCTTTGTGATCGATGAAACCGAACGCAAGCTCACCGAAGAAGCCCTGCGCCACCTCAACGAAAACCTTGAAGAACGCGTAGCCCAGCGCACCCAGGCGCTGGCGGAGGCCAACGAACGCCTGCAAAACGAGATGTTCGAGCGCGAGCGCGCCGAAGATGCCCTGCGCCATGCGCAGAAAATGGAAGCAGTGGGCCAGCTCACCGGCGGCATTGCCCATGACTTCAACAATATGCTCACTGGCATCATTGGCAGCCTGGACCTGATGCAGCGCTACATCGCCGCCGGGCGCAGCGACGAAATCGGTCGGTTTACCGACGCAGCGGTGTCCTCCGCCCACCGCGCCGCCGCCCTCACCCACCGGCTGCTGGCGTTTTCCCGGCGCCAGTCGCTGGACCGTCGCCCGCTCGACCCGAACCAGTTGGTGGTGTCACTGGAGGATTTGTTCCGGCGCACAAAAGGCGCGCACATCGGGCTCAAGGTGCAATTGGGCCACGACATATGGCCGGTCAACACCGACGCCAGCCAACTTGAAAACGCTCTGCTCAACCTGGTGATCAACGCCCGTGATGCCATGCCCGATGGCGGCGAAATCCTGATTGAAACCGCCAACAGCTACCTCGACGGCACCGACATCAGCACCCTGGAGCCGGTGAAGGCCGGTGACTACGTGATGCTCGGCGTATGCGACAACGGCACCGGCATGGCGCCGAAGATTCTGGCCAAGGCGTTCGACCCGTTCTTCACCACCAAGCCGATTGGCCAGGGCACGGGCCTTGGGCTGTCGATGATCTATGGGTTTGCCCAGCAATCCGGTGGCCACGTGACGATTCAAAGTGAACCCGGTCAAGGCACCTGCGTGCGCCTGTATCTGCCGCGTTTGCACGGCACCGCGCTGGAAAGCAGTTTGCCGGCCCACTCCAGCGACGTACCGTTGGCGCTGGCCGGCGAAGCGGTGGTGGTGGTCGAGGACGACCCGGCGGTGCGCATGCTGGTGGTCAATGTGCTGGATGAACTGGGCTACACCGCGCACCAGGCGGCCGATGCGCGCACGGCACTGCCGTTGCTGGAGTCGGACTTGCGCGTGGACTTGCTGGTGACCGACGTCGGCCTGCCGGGCATGAACGGCCGGCAACTGGCCGAGATCGCCCGCCAGCATCGCCCCGGCTTGCGCGTGTTGTTTATGACCGGTTACGCCGAAAAAGCCGCTGAGCGTCAGGGCTTTCTGGAAGAAGGCATGGACATGGTCGCCAAGCCGTTTTCCATCGACCTGCTGGCGACGAAAATCCGCAGCATGATCAACGTCGTCGAGTGAGTTCAGGCATACTCGCGCGCCCTTCCGTTTGAGCGTTGCAAGGTAACAAGATGAAAGCCCAAGCCCGTCACATCCTGGTAAAAACCGGCGAAGAAGCCGAACAGCTCAAGCAGCGCATCGCCAAGGGCGAAGCCTTTGATGTGTTGGCCAAGAAGTATTCCACCTGCCCGTCCGGCAAGCGCGGTGGAGATTTGGGCGAGGTGCGGCCAGGGCAGATGGTCGGGGCGATTGATGCGGTGATCTTCAAGAAGCCGTTGCGGGTGGTGCATGGGCCGATCAAGAGCAAGTTTGGGTATCACCTGGTGCAGGTGTTTTACCGCGATTGAGGCCCTGGCTTGAGACTGCTATCGCAGGCAAGCCAGCTCCCACATTGGGCGGTGTACACCCGCCAAACTGTGGGAGTCGGGCTTGCCCGCGATCCGCCAGAGGCGGCCATTCACTTGGGAATTAAAGCCCCCGGCACCTGAATCACACGGCTGGCCAACCGATGCCCCGCCAATGCAGCCTGCTCCGGCGACCCGCCCTGGATCCGACTGGCCACATACGCCGCACTGAACGAATCCCCCGCTGCCGTGGTGTCCACCACCTTCTCGACCTTCAGCGCCGGCACGCCGAAGCGCTCGCCCGCGCAGCGAATCAAACACGCATCCGCGCCACGCTTGAGCACCACTTCGGCAATCGCCGGGTATGCCGCAAACACCTGCTCACTGTCTTCATAACCAAACAACGCGCGCTCGTCATCTTCGGTCAGCAAGGCAATATCCACCTCGGCCATGACGGCGTGATACGCCGCGCGCGCCACTTCAACGCTGGCCCACAGACGCGGACGGTAGTTGTTGTCGAACACCACTTTGCCGCCACGCCTGCGGGTTTCAATCAGGGTGTTGAGTAACCGCTCGCGGCCAACTTCACCCAGCACCGCAAGGGTGATGCCGCTGAAATACACCACGTCGTAGCCCGGCAATGCCGCCAGGATCGGCTCAGCCGCTGGCGTGGTGAAGCAGTCGCGCACAGCCGCTTCGTTACGCCAATAGAGAAACTTGCGCTCGCAGTTGGCGTCGGTCTGAATGCAATACAAGCCCGGCAGGCGGCCGGGCAGGCGCTGGACCATGCCAATGCCCAGGCCTTCGTCGGTCCATTGCTGGCACATGGCGTCGCTGAAACTGTCATCGCCCAGGGCGGTGACGTAATCGACGCTGGCGCTGTCGCCCAGCTCACGGCGCAGGTAGACGGCCGTGTTCAGGGTGTCGCCGCCGAAGCTTTGGTGCAGGCTGCCGTCGGCGCGGTGTTGCAGTTCGATCATGCATTCGCCGATGAGGGCGATGCGCGGTTGGGTGGTCATGGTTGTTGTCTCGGGTGTTCTGGAGGGCCCCATCGCAGGCAAGCCAGCTCCCACATTTGAACTGTATTCAGCGCTCAAAATGTGGGAGCTGGCTTGCCTGCGATGGCCACGACTCGGTCTAGAAGCAAGTATGCAAGGACTCAACCACCTGCAACTGCTCATCCACCAGGCAACCCACTTGCCACTTGTCGAAGGTCAGGCACGGATGAGAAGTACCGAACGAAATGATGTCGCCGATACGCAGCTCCACGCCCGCCGCCACGGTCATGAACGCGTGCTGGTCCATCACCGCCGTGACCTTGCACGCGGTCATGTCATCGCCTTCAGCCGCCACAACGCCCGCCTTGTAGCGCTTGAGCGGCACCGGCAAACCCGCGTCATAAGCCACGTCGCGTTTGCCCAGGGCAATGACCGCAAAGCCAGGCTCGGGCAGCGATTGCACATGCGCCCAGACTTCCAGCGCCGGGCGCAGGCCTTCGTTGAGGTCGCTGCGGCGGTCGAGGACGCAGCATTGCGCCTCCTTGTAGATACCGTGGTCGTGGGCCACGTAACTGCCTGGGCGCAATACGCTGAGGAAGCGGCCAGCGGCGTTTTGTTCCTCGAACGATTCGGCGATCAGGTCGTACCACGCCGAACCCGACGCGGTAACGATCGGTTTGGGCAGGTCGAAAGAACCATTGTTTTGCAGGTCCACCGCCAACCGCACGAGGCTGGCGGCGAAAGCACGGATACCACTGATGGCATGCTCGCCGTGAATCACGCCTTCGTAGCCTTCGATGCCAGTGAGGGCCAACGCTGGCTGGGCCTTGATGGCCTTGGCCAGGTCGCGCACTTCTTGCTCGCTGCGGCAACCGCAACGGCCGCCCACTACGCCGTACTCAATCATCACGTTCAGGCGCAGGCCACGGGCGGCGAAGAACAAGCCCAGGTCGGCGACGTTGTCCGGGTGATCGACCATGCAGTGGAAATCAAAATCAGGGTCGGCCAGCAGGTCGGCGATCAACGCCATGTTCGGCGCGCCGACCAGTTGGTTAGCCATTAATACGCGGCGAATGCCGCCGGCATAGGCGGCACGGGTTTGTACCGCGTTGGCCAGGGTAATGCCCCAGGCGCCCGCCTCGACCTGACGCTGAAACAGCGCCGGCATCATGCTGGTTTTACCGTGGGGTGCGAGTTCTGCGCCGCTCTTGCTGACAAAGTCCTGCATCCAGCGAATGTTGTGTTCCAGGGCGTCGCGGTGCAGCACGAGGGCCGGCAGGCTGACGTCACGGACCAGATACGCGCCAACGGCAGCGGCGCCTTTTTCAACGGCGTTGAAGGCAGACATGGAAAACTCCTATTCGTTAATGCGCCGGGCCAGGTTGTTGGCGCTGTCGATCAACACCCGGCGATAGTCGTTGTAATTTTTGATCGCGTCGGCGCGCGGGGCGACGATGCACAAGGTCGCAATGCTGACGCCGTGCGCGTCCCGTACCGGGGCGGCAAAGCAATGGGTAAAGGTGTCGGCCACGCTGTCGAAGGAAAAGAAGCCATCGAGGGTGGCCTGACGGATTTGCGCCAGGAACGTCTCCAGCGGCAAACGCTGGCCGTCTGGCAGAATGAAGTCCTCGTAGTCGATCAGGTCGATGATTTGCTGATCGCTCAGGTGCCCCAGCAGCAGGCGCCCGGAGGCGGTCCACGGGATGGGCGCGTTTTCGCCGATATCAGAGGAAATACGAAAATGCCGCTCGCCCTCGCGCATCAACGCCACCGTGTATTTGCGCCCGTTGAGCAGGCACATTTGTGCGGTTTCGTGGGTTTGGCTGACGATTTCCTGCAAGGCAAAATCGGCCTCGCGGGTCAGGTCGAAATGGCGCAGGTGCGCCTGGCCAAGGAAGTACAGCTGGCGGCCGAGGTAGACGTGACCGTCCTTGCCCACCGTTTCGAGGATGCGTCGCTCAAGCAACGAGGCAACCAGTTCGTAGACCGTGGATTTGGGGCTGCCGATGCCGCTGGCGATATCATTCGGGCGCAGGGGCTGGCCGATCTCCTTGAGAAAATCGAGGATATCGAACGCACGGTCGAGGCCTTTGGCGCGGCGTTTGATGGTGTCTTCGGTCATGGCAGTGTCGGTCCGGTCAAAGTGGTAATGCTGCACAGTGAAACCCTGTGGGAGCGGGCTTGCCCGCGATGGCGGTGGTTCAGTCACACATGGGTTGCCTGACACTCCGCTATCGCAGGCAAGCCAGCTCCCACATTAGATCTACTGTGGCTTTCACAGCCTGGCATTTAGCCTTTTTTCTTGTACGCCACGCAATCAATCTCGACCTTGCAATCGACCATCATGTTGGCCTGCACACAGGCACGCGCCGGGGCGTGTTCGGGGGTGAAGTATTCGCCGAAGACTTTGTTGAAACTCCAGAAGTCGCGTGGGTCTTCCAGCCATACGCCCACGCGCACCACGTCTTTGAGTTCGTAGCCGGCTTCTTCGAGAATCGCCACCACGTTGCGCATGGTCTGGCGGGTTTGCTCGACGATGCCGCCGTTGATGATTTCACCGTCTACCGCTGGCACCTGGCCCGAGACGTAGAGCCAGCCGTCTGCTTCCACCGCACGGGCGAAAGGACGAGGCTGGCCGCCGCCGGCGGTGCTGCCGGTGCCGTAACGAGTAATGCTCATAAAAATAACTCCTGATTAAAAACGAATATTCTTCAAAAATTCTGCCAGGCGTGGCGATTGCGGGCGTTCGAAGATGTCCTTCGCACTGCCCTGCTCTTCAATGCGGCCCTGGTTCATGAACACGATTTTGTCGGACACTTCATAGGCAAAGCGCATTTCGTGGGTGACCAGCAACATGGTCATGCCCTCTTCCGCCAGGCCCTTGATCACGCTGAGTACTTCGCCCACCAGTTCCGGGTCGAGGGCCGAGGTGACCTCGTCGAACAGCATCAGGCTTGGGTTCATGGCAATGGCGCGGGCAATTGCCACTCGCTGTTGCTGGCCGCCGGAGAGTTGGCCGGGAAAGTGGTTACGACGCTCCAGCAAGCCTACGCGGTCCAGCCATTTTTCGGCCAATGCAACCGCTTCGTCCTTGCCCATTTTCTTGACCTTGAGCAGGCCCAGGGTGACGTTTTGCAGCGCCGTCAAATGCGGGAACAGGTTGAATTGCTGGAACGCCATGCCAGTCATCGCGCGGTGCTGGGAGATCACTCGCTCAGGGTGGCGCACGCGTTTGCCGGCGATCTCGCTGTAGCCGATCGACTCGCCATCCAGAGTAATCTGCCCGCCCTGAAACTCTTCCAGCAGGTTGACGCAGCGCAACAGCGTGGTCTTGCCCGAGCCGCTGGAGCCGATCAACGTCACCACGTTGCCGCGCTGCATGGACAGGTCGACGCCCTTGAGCACTTCCACCTGACCGTATTGTTTACGCAGGCCGCGAATGTTCAGCAGCGGTTGTTCTTTTTGAGGTTGGTTCATGGCAAGGCCACCCGCTTTTCAATGTAGCGCCCGAATAACTCGATGGCGTAGTTGATGACAAAGAACAGAAACCCGGCGAACAGGTAGAACTCCAGGGTCATGAAATTGCGCGCGATCACTTGCTGGGAACTCAGCAGCAACTCGGCCACGCCAATCACCGACAGCAGGGTCGAGGCCTTGACGATTTCCGTGGAGGAATTGACCCAGGTCGGCAGGATCTGGCGCAGCGCCTGGGGCAACAACACGTAGCCCAGGGACTGGTAGAACGTCAGGCCAATCGCCTTGCCCGCTTCCAGTTGCCCACGGGGAATGGCTTGCAGTGCGCCGCGCACGATTTCCGACACGTGGGAGCCGCAGAACAGCGTCAACCCGACCGCGCCGGCCTGGAATGCAGTGATTTGCCAACCAAGCGCCGGCAGCATGTAAAAACACGCGAGCACCAGCACAAACACCGGCGTGCCGCGGATCAAATCGACATACAGGCGAAACGGCGCACGCATCCAGAACTTGCCGTAGGTGAGGATCAACCCGGCAACGATGCCGATCAGGGTGCCGAAAATAATGGCCAGCGCCGACACATACACACTGGTTTGAAAGCCCGCCCACAGGGTATCCCGGGCGATCCACAACTCATGCAACCAGCTGGGGGACTCGTACATGCAAACCCCTCCTTAACGACGGATCGCCAGACGCTGTTCCAGGTAACGGAGCAGCATGGCAATGAGGTAACAGGCAGCCACGTAGAGCGCGGTCGTGACCATCCAGGTTTCAATCACCCGGTAGCTTTCGACGTTGATCTTGCGGGCGTAATAGGTCAGCTCCGGCACCGCAATCGCGGCCGCCAGCGAGGTGTCCTTGAACAGCGAAATGAAGTTGTTCGACAGCGCCGGCAGCACGTTGCGCAGCATCACCGGCACGGTGATGTACGCGCGGATGCGCCACTCGCCCAAGCCAATGGCCAGCCCGGCTTCACGCAACCCCTTGGGAATATTCAGCAGCCCTGCACGGAACACTTCGGTGAGGTAGGCACCGGCGTACGCCGACAAAGTGATGATGAACGAGGGGATTTTATCGAGACGAATCCCGAGCGACGGCAGTGCGAAGTAGATCAACAGGATCAGCACGAGGATCGGCGTATTGCGAATCACCGTCACATACACCGAGGCGAAGATTCGCAGCGCGCGGTGTTTGGACAGCATGGCAAACGCCATCATCAAGCCGATCACGCAGCCAATGGCGATCGACAGCAGGGCCAGCTCGAGGCCCAGGCCGAGCCCCGCCAGCAAGCTGGGGAAATCGCGCCACACGGCGGCAAAGTTCAACTGATAGTTCATGGTCGGCAGTACCTGAAACGGGGCGCAACACGCTGCGCCCCCGGTTTACACATCACTTGAATTCAACAGGGAAACCGATCGCAGGTTCTGGCAAGTCCACACCGAACCATTGCTTGAACGAGGCTTTGTAAGTCGGGAATTCCACACCGGTCATGGCTTCATGCAGCGCGGTGTTGACGAAGTTCAGCCAGTCCTGGTCGCCACGCTTGACGGCGCACGCGTAGGTTTGCGGGCTCCAGGCGTAAGCCGGGCTGCGGTAGCGGCCTGGGTTCTGCACCATCAGGTACTTGACCGAGGACTGGTCGGTGGCAGCGGCATCGGCGCGGCCGGAGTTCACGGCCTGGTACATCAGGTCGACGCTGTCGTACTGATCAACCTTGGCCTTTGGCAGTGCCTGGTGCACCAGTTCTTCGGCGTAGACGTTTTGCAGCACGGCCACGGTGACGCCGTCGCCGGCGGCTTGCAGGTCTTCGATTTCCTTGTACTTGCTGTTGATCGGCAGCAGCAGGCCCACACCTTCGCGGTAGTACGGCAGGGTAAAGGCAACCTGTTGCGCACGGCTGGCGGTGACAGTGATGAACTGGCAACTCATGTCGACCTTGTCGGTCAGCAGGTTGGGAATGCGTGCGTCGGAAGACTGCACCACAAACTCGACCTTGCTCGGGTCGTTGAACAAGCCTTTGGCCACGATGCGGCCGATGTCGATATCAAAACCCTGCAACTTGCCATCCGCTCCCTGGAAGTGCCACGGCGCATTGGTACTGCCTGTACCCACGATGAGATGCCCACGCTTGAGCACATCATCGAGCTTGCTGTCCGCCGCGTGCGCAACGCTTGCGAGGGAAGCCGATGCGGCGAAGAGAAAAACACACGCTTTAAACACGGAAGGTCGGTGATGCATGACAAGCACTCCAGGAGTTGTGTATTCCGCTATACCGGAACTTAGTATGTAACAACGGAATAGACAGCAGAAAGTGTGCCACACGCAGTAACAGAAAAATATGAAAGGTATAAAGCGTTTAAAAATCAACGGGATAAATATTGATGCGCCATAAGGCGACAAGTCATCGCGCAGCGCAGAGATGCTACCCAAAGCCCCAGACCTCGGTGACAGCCCCGATTGAGTGCGCAAAACCGGTGTTACTGCGCACCTTCCGGGTGCGCGCCTGGGCGTGGAAAAATTCCGGCGCTGGGCTAGCCTTTGCACATCCCTGTCGATAAGGATCGCGCCCCGATGAAACCGAGCCTCGCCCTCCTCCTGATCTGTTTGTGTGTCGCTGGCAATGCGTCGGCGAGTAAAGACCGCCGTGAATGCAAGGAAGAACTGCGCAAGCTCAAGGAAGCCTTCAGCACCAACTACACCAGCCAGAACCACCACGGCTATCGCAAGGCCAAGGCCTCCAGGGACAATGAGGAATACAGAAAGTGTGCGAGCCAGGCACGCAAGGCGCGCGAACGCGTGGAGCGCGGCAGCGACGCCTGAACAGGGCTACCTGTCAAAGTTGACAGTAGACGGGGGTGATCTCTGGATTTAGCGTACCCGAAAGCAACATTTCGCTACGCGTGCAAGGAGATCACCATGGGAGTGGCAAATACGGTCCTCAACCATCCCGACGAGTATTGGAAGATCGTAAAACAGGATCCGTGGGTATTTGTGCTGTTTGTTTCCGAGTACTGCGCAGCGTGCCAAGGCGCCAACAAATGCTTTGAGCTCGTTAGCAAAGACTATGACGGCAGGGTGAGAGTCATCATTCTGGATGTGGGACAAACTCCGAAAATCGAGGCTCTGGGAGACATCGGGACACCTACCCTTGTGGTGTACAAAAATGGCGATGAGGAAAAAAGGTACTTGGGAATCGGCCACCCGGAAGACCGAGTAGAGTACCTGGGGGAAATTTTCTCCCACCACCTGTTGGGCACAGCGCTTCCTGTCCTTCCAGTCTATTGGTAGTTGATTCAGGCCCGGTTACACCGGCGCCAACACCACTTGCGTCACCCGCCGCTCCTCCACCGCCGCCACCGTCAGGCGCCAGCCTTCATGCTCGAGGCTGTCGCCTACCCTTGGCAAACGGTCCAGCAAGCTCATCACCAAACCCGCCAGCGTCTGGTAATCCTCGCTGGGCAGTGTCTTGAAGCCCGTACGCTGGCAAATCAGGTTCAGGTTCAAGGCACCGTTGGCGCGAAACCCTTCACCCTCCTCGACAATATCCGGCCCTTCGATTTCACTGGCGTCCGGCAGCTCACCGGCGATGGATTCGAGAATGTCGGTCATGCTCAACACGCCCATGAAGTCACCGAATTCGTTGATCACAAAGGCGATGTGGGTCGACTCCTGGCGCATCTGCTCCAGCGCATTGAGGATCGAAAAGCTCTCCAGCAGGTTGATTGCCCGACGCACCAAATGCTCGAGATTGGGTTCATTGCCGGCGAGATATTCCTTGAGCAACTCCTTTTTATGCACGAAACCCAAGGGTTCATCGACAGCACCGTTGCGGATCAACGGCAGCCGGGAATAGGACGAATGCATCAATTTAAGGCGGATAGTGTCGGGATCGTCCGCCAGATCAATACAGTCCACCTGGGCCCGAGGTGTCATCAAGGTGCGGATCGGCCGTTCGGCCAATTGCAGCACGCCGCTGATCATCACGCGCTCGCGTCGATCGAACAACGGGCCCTGGTTCGCATCCGGCTCGCCGAGCAAATCGGCCACCTCATCATCCACACCTTCTACGGCCAGGCTGCGGCCACCCAGCAAGCGCATGACCGCGTGGGCCGTACGCTGACGCACCGGCAACGTGCCTTGCGCCGACTTCTTGCGACGGGCACGGGCGATCTGGTTAAACACTTCGATCAGAATCGAGAAACCAATCGCCGCGTACAGGTAGCCCTTGGGAATATGAAAACCCAAGCCTTCGGCAGTCAGCGCGAAACCGATCATCATCAAAAAGCCCAGGCACAGCATGATCACGGTCGGGTGCGCGTTGACGAAACGGGTCAGCGGCTTGCTCGCCACAATCATCAGGCCGATGGACACAATCACCGCGATCATCATCACCGCCAGTTCGTCCACCATGCCCACGGCAGTAATCACCGCATCAAGGGAGAACACCGCATCCAGCACTACGATCTGCGCCACGATCGGCCAGAACATCGCGTACGCCACGTTGCCGCTGCGCTGGGCCACATGGCCTTCAAGCCGCTCGTGCAATTCCATGGTGGCCTTGAACAGCAGGAACACGCCGCCAAACAGCATGATCAAGTCACGGCCCGAGAAGCTCTTGTCGAACACCTCGAACAGCGGCTGAGTGAGGGTCACCAGCCAGGAAATACTCGCCAGCAAGCCAAGGCGCATCAGCAGTGCCAGGGACAAACCGATCAGCCGCGCACGGTCGCGCTGCTCTGGCGGCAGCTTGTCCGCCAGGATCGCGATAAACACCAGGTTGTCGATGCCGAGCACCAGTTCCAGCACAATCAACGTCAACAGGCCAAGCCAGGCCGTCGGGTCCGCTAACCATTCCATTTAGAGAGTCTCTTTATAATTTTTTCAGAATGCCGGACACGGCAAAACGCGATCAGTGGACCGGGAAGAGGTTAGCAATCGGAATACGGGGTGCTTCAGCGGGAACAGCGGCAGCGGATGTCTTGGAGAAAGACCACTGGGAGGCTCCGAGAGGGTGTTCATGCAAGTCCTGCAATGGCAAAAAGGACTCAAATCGTACAACCGAAACACAAATTTCCCACAACGCAAAACTATTACAAAATCTGTACTCAAAGGCCTGTGCAAAACCGGTGTGGGAGCGGGCTTGCTCGCGAATGCGGTGTGCCAGCCAATGAATAGATTGACTGACACACCGCCATCGCGGGCAAGCCCGCTCCCACAGAGGGATTAACTACGTTCTTTGACTACCAGAAACGCTGCTGAGTGAACCGGCTCCACCAGGTCAGTAACACTCGGTCCACCGAGCCGCTGGCCGCCAGGCCCACGCGCTCTTGCAGGCTTTTCCGCTCGGCGTAGTGCAGGTGGAACACTTCGGCGGTCTTGGCCTTGGTTGCCAGGTATTCGTCGCTGGTTTGCAGCTCATCCACCAATTGCTTATCGAGGGCTGCAACCCCCAGCCACACTTCGCCGGTCGCTACGTCGTCGATCGCCAGCTGTGGGCGATAACGCGACACGAAGTTCTTGAACAGTTGATGGGTGATGTCCAGGTCTTCCTGGAACTTCTCGCGGCCCTTCTCGGTGTTTTCGCCAAACACGGTCAGGGTGCGTTTGTACTCACCGGCGGTGAGCACTTCGAAGTCGATATCGTGCTTTTTCAGCAGGCGATTCACGTTGGGCAACTGCGCGACCACACCGATGGAACCGAGGATCGCAAACGGTGCGCTGATGATCTTCTCGCCGATGCACGCCATCATGTAGCCGCCGCTGGCTGCGACCTTGTCGATGCACACGGTCAACGGCACGCCCGCCTGGCGGATACGCGCCAGTTGCGAAGACGCCAGGCCGTAGCTGTGCACCATGCCGCCGCCGCTTTCCAGGCGCAGTACCACTTCGTCTTTGGGTGTGGCGAGGCTCAGCAGCGCGGTGATTTCATGGCGCAGGCTTTCGGTGGCCGAGGCCTTGATGTCGCCGTCGAAATCCAGCACGAACACCCGTGGCTTGGCCTCGGGCTTGTTCTTGCCTTTTTTCTTTTCGGTTTTGCTTTCGGATTTGCGCAGGGCCTTGAGCTGGTCCTTGTCGAGCAGGCTCGACTCCAGGCGCTCACGCAGGCCCTTGTAGAAGTCGTTGAGCTTACTGACCTGCAATTGGCCGGCGGATTTGCGACGACCTCTGCTGCGCAGGGCCGCGAAGCTGATCAGTACCACCAGAATAGCGACCACCAGGGTGACGGTCTTCGCCAAAAAGCTCGCGTATTCGGCCAAAAAATCCATATTTCTCCTTACAAATGCAGTGCGCCAGGCGCGGATCGCCCCAGCATACCGAGGGCACGGCGTTCCAGCCAGTCATCAAACCGCCACCAAAGGGGCTCTAACGGGCTTTTAAAACAAGCGTATGTTTTTTCATTGACAGCTCGCAGGCATCCTCCTAACCTCGCCAGACTTTCAACGTACCGGGAAAACGGACGTGGGCAGCATCTACCTGATTCGACATGGCCAGGCCTCCTTCGGTGCAGACGACTATGACGTCCTGTCGCCCGTCGGCGTGGAACAGGCGCAGGTGCTCGGTCGTCACCTGGCCGACCTGGGCCTGACGTTCGAGCGTTGCATCGCCGGCGACCTGCGTCGCCAGCAGCACACCGCCGCCGCCGCCTTCGATCAGTACGCCGCCCTTGGCCTGCCGGTACCGCCCCTTGAAGTCGACAGCGCCTTCAACGAATTCGACGCCGAAGCGATTATTCGTGCCCTGCTCCCCGACCTGCTCAGCACTGAACCCCACGCCGTGGACGTGCTGCGTAATGGCGCGCAGAACCGCAGCGAATTCCAGCGCATTTTCGCCCTGATCATCGAACGCTGGCTGGCCGGCACGTATGATCCACCGGGGCTGGAAAGCTGGCTGGGGTTTGTAGAGCGCGTGCAGGGCGGCCTGCAACGCATTCTGGAAACGGCGGATAACGCCGACAAGATCGCCGTGTTTACCTCCGGCGGCACTATTACCGCCCTGCTCCACCTGCTGACCCGAATGCCTGCCGCCCAGGCCTTCGAACTGAACTGGCAAATTGTTAACACCTCGCTCAACCAGCTGAAATTTCGTGGTCGCGAGGTGACCCTGGCTTCCTTCAACAGTCATACCCACTTGCAGCTGTTGAAGGCGCCGCAGCTCATCACTTTCCGATGATGTGCGGCCAACCGTGACCCCAAGGTCACTGGACTCTACCCAAAAGGATCGAAACCATGACTGACGTAGCCAAAGCTGTAGAAGCAATGAAAGCCAAATTCAACCCGGCCGCGGCTGATGGCCTGGACCTGATCTTCGGTTTCCGCATCGACGACACCAAAAACTTCTCGTTGGTCGTTAAAGACAACACCTGCGAACTGCAAGAAGGCGAAAACCCTGACGCCCAAGTGACCCTGGTCATGGACAGCGAAACCCTGGAAGGCATCGTCGACGGCTCGACCGATGGCATGCAGGCATTCATGGGCGGCAAACTGCGCACTGAAGGCGACATGATGCTGGCGATGAAGCTGAGCGAACTGTTCCCGGCCTGATAACAGCGCGTTCAAAAAAAATCCCGCCAATGGCGGGATTTTTCATTTCAGGCCCAGGATAACCAATCAGCGGCCCACAGCAGCGTCGACTTTCTGGAACTCCTCCAGGTACACGGGCTTGCCTTCCGTGCCGTAGCGGTTAATCAGCATCCCCTCACCCGGTCTCCACTTGAATTCTCCGGACTCCAAGTCCCGGCCAACCACAACCAAGTATTTGTTGCGGCCCACGCGCACATACACGTTGTAGCAGTCAATCGGTTGGTCAGCCGTCATGAAGAAGCTATAAGCGTAGCGTGCTCGACGTGTCAGTTCAGGCCACTGGTTTTCCAGCACCGTGGAATCGCCTGTTTCACCGAAATTGTCTATTGCACGGATGGTTTGTTCGACCAGCGCATCATTTTCACTGGCGCTGAGGAGTGGCGGCTTGATCCGGGTCATTTTGCGCAACGAATCAGGGTCTACCTCCAACTCTTTTTCGTCATCCGTAAGCGTAACGGCGTCAAGACGGTAGGTACCATTTTTGACCCACTTCGCCGCATCGGCGCTGCTGGACTCCTGACACTCCAGGCACATTGCCCTCGTCGAGCCTGCACTGGCGCCGCCAGCGTACAGGTACGCAACTAAAACACTGGCGCCAATCGCCAAGGCGCTGAAGAGTTTGACGGGGGATAACGCAGTGGCGTTATTCGCCATGATCTACATCCTTGTAAGGGCTGGGCCGGCGAATTTACCCGATTCACGCCTTGAACGGTATATGCAGCAACAACGCCACCAACGCAGTCCATCCCGTCTGATGCGAAGCCCCCAAGCCTCGCCCGGTTTCCCCATGGAAATACTCATGGAACAACACCAGATCGCGACTCGCCGGATCCGCCTCCAACTGCGCATACCCCGCCATCGACGGCCGCACGCCGTTTTCATCGCGTAGAAACAATCGCGTCAGGCGTTGACTGAGGCTGTCCGCCACCTCTTCCAAAGAAGCCAGGTAACCGCTGCCCGTCGGGTACTCCACCGAGAAGTTATCCGCGTAGTACCGGTGAAACTCACGCAGCGATTCGATCAACATGTAGTTCACCGGCATCCACAACGGCCCACGCCAGTTAGAGTTGCCGCCGTACAGGCGGGAATCGGATTCGCCGGGCTGGTAACGCGCACAGAGCGTGTCACCGTTCATCTTGAGCGCCAGCGGTTGCTCGGCGAACGACTTGGACAAGGAGCGCACACCAAAGGCCGACAAGAACTCGGTGTCATCGAGCATGCGCCGCAGCAGGTCCTTGGTACGTTCGCCCCGCAACAGCGCCAGCAACAGGCGGTTGCCCTGCCCCGGCTCGTTCCAGCGCGACACCAGTTTGGCCAGGTCCGGCCGGTGTTTCATAAAGCCCAACAAGCGTTCGCGCAACCCCTCCAGCCCTTCGTGTTCACGCTGCTCCAGCACCAGCACCGCAAACAGCGGCATCAGGCCGACGATGGAGCGCAGGCGCACCGGCTCGTTCTGGCCGTCAGGACGGTGCAGCACGTCGTAGAAAAACAGGTCCTGCTCATCCCACAAGCCTTCGGCATTGTCGTCGACGCGGTTGATGGCGCCGGCAATATAGAGGAAGTGTTCGAAAAACTTCACCGAGATATCCACGTACACCGGATTGCGCTTGGCCAGTTCCAGGCCGATGCGCATCAGGTCCAGCGCATAGGCGGCCACCCACGCAGTGCCGTCGGCCTGATCCAACTGATAGCCCGGCGGCAGCGTGGCCGAGCGGTCAAACAAGGCGATGTTGTCCAGGCCCAGAAAGCCGCCCTGAAACAGGTTGCGGCCTTCGGCGTCCTTGCGGTTGACCCACCAGGAAAAATTCAGCAGCAGTTTATGGAAAATCCGTTCGAGGAAATCCATATCGCCTACGCCGGTCAGCGCTTTGTCCTGCTGATACACGCGCCAACTGGCCCACGCATGCACCGGCGGGTTGGCGTCGTCAAAGCGCCATTCATAGGCTGGCAACTGGCCGTTGGGGTGCATGAAGCGGTCTTTCACCAGCAGCAACAATTGTTGCTTGGCATAGCCCGGGTCGATCAGCGCAATCGCCACCGCCTGAAAGCCCTGGTCCCATGAGGCGTACCACGGGTATTCCCAGGTGTCGGGCATGGACAAGATGTCGAAGTTCGACAGGTGCCGCCAATGGGTATTGCGGATATGCAGCCGCTCAGGCGGCGGCGCGGGTTGGGCCGGGTCGCCGTCGAGCCATTGGTTTACGTCGAAATAGTAGAGCTGTTTGGACCACAGCAAACCGGCCAGGGCCTGGCGCTGCACGTTGCGCGCATCATGATCGGCGATGCCTTGTTGCAGGGCTGCGTAGAAGTCATCAGCTTCCTGCCGGCGCGTCTCGAATAGCTTGCGCGCGTTGACCTCGGGCGCATCCGTAGGGGCAAAGCGCAGGTAGAGGGTTTTGCTTTCCTGGCCCGCCAGTGCGAGGGTGAACCTTGCCGCCACCTTGGTGCCCGCGTCGCGGCGAATCGCCGATTGAACGCCGTCCACCACGTAATCGTTGATGCCGTCCTTGAATGGGCCGGGCGTCGGTTGGCCATCCAGCTTCGGGTAGTTGGTTTCGTTCTCGCAGAACAGCCATTCCACGCCGTCCTGGCCCCAGGCGCTGAAGTGGCGATCGGGCAGTTCGTGATGACGGGCCAGCACCTGATCACCGTCCAGCGTCAGCCGTGGCTTGGTGGCGTCAACGAACCAGCTCCAGTCATTACGCGCCCACAACTGGGGCAGCACCTGCAGGCGTGTCGGCTGGTCGGAACGGTTGTGCACGGTGACCCGCATGAAAATATCGTCAGGCTGGTGCTTGGCGTATTCAACGCTGACATCGCAATAGCGGTTGTCTTCAAACACGCCGGTGTCGAGCACTTCGTACTCGGCATCTTCCAGGCCGCGCCGGGCGTTTTCGCCTATCAGGTCGGCATAGGGAAAGGCGGCGTGCGGGTATTTGTAGAGCATGCGCATGTAGGCATGGCTCGGCACGCCATCGACGAAAAAGTACAGTTCCTTGACGTCTTCACCGTGGTTGCCTTCGGCGTTGTTCAAGCCAAACAAACGCTCCTTGATGATCGCGTCGCGCTCGTTCCACAGGGCCAGGCCCAGGCACCAGCGTTGCGCCTTGTCGCTGAAACCGGCCAGGCCGTCTTCGCCCCACCGGTAGGCGCGGCTGCGGGCATGTTCATGGGGGAAGTACGTCCAGGTGTCGCCGTCTGCGCTGTAGTCTTCGCGCACCGTGCCCCACTGACGTTCACTTAAATAAGGGCCCCACTCGCGCCAGCGTTCGGCGTCCGGGGTGGCCAGGCGTTGGCCTTCGATCGTTTCGAGGATGTGGGTGGGCGTGGCCGGCATCGGGTCCTCCATCACTGACACAGTGGCGGCCAGTGTAAAACCCATCCACCCCCGGATGCACATGAAGAGTTACCCGTGTGCCAAAAAGACTGAAGGCCGCTGTTTAGGCGGCCTTCAGTTTTCCAGCTCTCCAGAGGGGGAGATCGTCCCGCGCGGTCTTAGAAGATCGCGTAGGTGTAGTTGAAGATCAGGCGAGTCTGGTCCTGATCGGCGGTCCCGGTGTTGTGACCCTTGTAAGTACCGGTGCGGAAGGTGGTGCCGAAGCCCTTGAGGGGGCCTTGCTGCACGACGTAATCCAGGCGGAAGTCGGTTTCGTTTTCTTTCTGATCGGAGCCGCCCGCCACTTTGGACTTGATGTCGGTACCGTCCAGGTAGGCGATGGATGCTTTCAGGCCCGGTACGTAGGCCTTGAAGTCATAGGTGTACTGACCAAAGTTGACTTGCTCGCCCGCGCGGGAGAACTGACCCACCACGGCGTCGGTGAACAGGTAGAAGTCGCTGCCGCCCGCGCCTTGTGCTTGTGGGTCGGCGATGCTGCCCTGGTTGACCCAGACGAAGCCACCGTCATCACTCACGCCAATGTGGCCGAGCATCAGGCTGCTGCCACCCAACTGGTAGGTGAACGCGGCGCTGTAGGTTTTGTTGTCCACTTCGCCGGCGTGTTTGGCATAGCCGCCGTTGTTGTTGAACGCGTAGCCCGCCGAGCCGTTCTTGCCGTCGCTGGTGCTGTCGAAGTAGCGCAGGTCAGTCTTGAACGACTGATCGTTGCCCAGCGGCAGCAGGTGAACCAGGCCGAAATAGTTCTGTTTGTAGAAGTCTTGCAGGTTGGCGTAGTAGTACTGCAACGTCAGGTTTTTAGCGATGGCGTTGTCGGACGAACCGAACGGTTTGTAGTCCAGGCCACCGAACTTGAAGCTGTCGCTGTCACGGGTGCCGCCGGCAACGCTCAAGCCTGTGGAGTTGCTGGAAGCACGGCCTTCGGCGCGGTTCAGTTCACCACCGGTGAAGGTCACGTTCGGGATGTCGCTGGAAGTCAGGATGCCGCCGTCAAAGGTCTGCGGCGCAACACGGCTGTCGTTCGACACCAGGATAGGCAGCACCGGGGCCAAACCACCACCGACGTGCAACTCGGTCTGAGAGATGCGGAACTTCACGTTACCTGCAGCACGGCCGAAGGAATCAGCCGGCTCGGTGCCGTTGTTTTTGGTTGGGAAGAAACTGTTGCCATTACCCGCCAGGCCTGGGCCTGCGGCGTGGCCATCGCCACCGTCCAGGCGCAGAGCGCCGAACGCCATCACGTCAAAACCGACGCCGAGGGTGCCTTGGGTGTAGCCGGATTTGTAGTCAAAACGCAGCAGTGTTGCAGCTTCGCGCAAATCGTTACTGGTCCCCGAACGATTGTCTGCGCTGTAGTACATGGACCGCGAGCTGATCGCTGCGTGGCTGTCTTCCAGGAAACCGCTGTGACCGGTACCTGTGCCCAGAGAGCCGAGTCCAAAATCATCGGCGCACGCTTGTTGTGCAAGCAAGGCGGCGGTGATGGATAACGCCAGTGTAGAAATTTTCATTAACGACGGCCCCTAAACATATTTTTATGTGCGTTGTGTGCAGAACAGCTTTCATCCCTAACAAACGTGACGATTGTTTCATGACGACCTCGGCGCACCTCGTGAAGATTTTTTTAGAAACAGCCCTGAAAAATGAAATTTCTCGTCCGGCGTTTTTTGTCATATTTGCGTCATTTCATTCATTTGCAGAATGAAGTCCTGAGGATTCTTCGTTTGCACACAGGCGCACAGCCCAACAAAATCCAGAGAACGGTCTCGCCCCTCTCTACCGCGTTCAGGAATTTTTCTATGCCAACCGCCGCTTTTGTCAGCCCCGATGACATCCGTAAAGGCTTCTCCAGGGCCATGTCCGACATGTACCGAGATGAAGTTCCACTTTACGGCGCGCTGATGGCGCTGGTGGCCGACACCAATGCCCGGGTTTTGGCCAGCGATCAGGGCTTGGCCCAGCACCTGCAACGCACCGGGGAAATCACCCGACTGGACATGGAACGCCACGGCGCCATCCGCTTGGGTACCGCTGCGGAACTGGCCACCCTCTGCCGCTTGTTTGCGGTCATGGGCATGCAGCCCGTGGGGTATTACGACCTGACGCCAGCGGGCGTGCCGGTGCATTCCACCGCCTTTCGCGCCGTGCATGAACACGCACTGAACACCAGCCCGTTTCGCGTGTTCACCTCGCTGTTGCGTCTGGAACTGATCGAAAACCCTGAACTGCGCGCCTTTGCCGACAGCGCCCTGGCCAAGCGCTCGATCTTCACGCCCGCCGCCCTGGCCTTGATCGAGAGTGCTGAAAGGGACGGTGGACTCAACGCTGAAGATGCCGATGAATTTATCCGCCAGGCCCTGGAAACCTTCCGCTGGCATCACACCGCCACCGTCACCGGCGCGCAGTATCAGCAACTGAGCGACCAGCATCGGCTGATCGCCGACGTGGTCGCCTTCAAAGGCCCGCACATCAACCACCTGACCCCGCGTACCCTGGATATCGACCAGGTCCAGGCGGCCATGCCCGGCAAAGGCATCACGCCAAAAGCGGTGATCGAAGGCCCGCCGCGCCGCCACTGCCCGATCCTGCTGCGCCAGACCAGCTTCAAGGCCCTCGACGAGCCCATCGCATTTACTGACGCCAAAGGCAGCCACAGCGCGCGCTTTGGCGAAATCGAACAACGCGGTGTGGCGCTGACGCCCAAAGGCCGCGCGCTGTACGACAGGCTACTGAACGCCGCGCGCGACGAACTGGGCGCGTTCCCGAATGAGGGCAACGCCGCGCGTTACACGCAATTGATGGAGCAGCACTTCGAGGCCTTTCCTGATGACTACGCGCAGATGCGTGAACAGGAATTGGCGTATTTCCGCTACTTCGTCACCGAAAGAGGCTTGGCGGCACGCGGCACGCGGGACCAACCGCGCACGCTGGACGCGCTGATCGCGGCCAGCCACGTCGATGTGGAACCGTTGGTGTATGAAGATTTTCTGCCGGTGAGCGCGGCGGGGATTTTTCAATCGAACCTGGGCGACGCGGCGCAGAGTCACTACGCGGCCAATTCAAACCGGGCGCAGTTCGAGAAGGCGCTGGGCCGTCAGACGATTGATGAATTAACGTTGTATGCCGAGACACAGCAGCGCTCGATAGCCGAATGCACCGGGGCGCTGCTGGCGTGAAATAGCGAGGCCCACCTGGCTCAACAGCGCAATCCTTGCGCCGAAACAGCCCCCAGAGCCAGGTGGACGGGGCGCATCATATTCAGTCAAAAGCGCCCTGTCCCTCAGACAATTCTGAACAAATGTTTCTACCTGTGTAGGACCCTGGGCGTCCCCTAACCCAGTTGCTCCACAACCTTGTCTTTGATCAACAAGCGCTTCTTCTTAAGCTTCTCCACGTCTTCATCACTGGCACTGGCCGATTCTGCCTTGAGCACATCTGCGTCGGCGGCGTCATATTGAGTCAGCAGCGAATCCAGCCGTTTATCGTCCGCCCTGCGTTTGTGAACGTCGTCCTTGCTCAACCCCAAATCCTGGTACAGGTCGTGTTTCACTGGCATGGAATACCTCCGCATGTTGATCAATGGACTACGCCCTTGAAGCTAGA
Source organism: Pseudomonas sp. PWP3-1b2 (assembly GCF_049896045.1). Lineage (NCBI taxonomy): Bacteria > Pseudomonadati > Pseudomonadota > Gammaproteobacteria > Pseudomonadales > Pseudomonadaceae > Pseudomonas > Pseudomonas sp. PWP3-1b2. The sequence goes on along the minus strand of NZ_JAFCTN010000025.1, from coordinate 2,342 downwards.
CCATTGAACGGGGTCTTGTCATGTTCGAGATCAATCCATCCCCGTTCGTCGCAGTGCAGGCGATCGAATCAAACCTTTGCCGCGCCCTGCCCTCCACTGTAAATCGCCACCCGAGGGAGACCGGTTTCATGACTCACGCTGCCACCGCTGTCGACACCCAATGCATCAACACGCTTCGCACCCTGGCCATGGACGCCGTGCAAAAGGCCAATTCCGGCCACCCAGGCACGCCCATGGGCCTGGCGCCGGTGGGCTACACGCTGTGGAGTCGTTTCCTGCGTTACCACCCCGAGCATCCCGACTGGCCCAACCGTGACCGGTTTGTGTTGTCCGTCGGGCATGCGTCCATGCTGTTGTATTCGCTGCTGCACCTGGCCGGTGTGGTGGAAATTGACGCTCACGGCACGCGCTCCGGCGCCGCTGCGATCAGCCTGGACGACATCAAGCAATTCCGGCAGGCCGGCTCGAAGACCCCGGGCCATCCCGAATACCGCATGACCACCGGCGTGGAAACTACCACAGGCCCTTTGGGTCAGGGTTGCGCCAACAGCGTTGGCATGGCCATGGCCGAGCGTTGGCTGGGCGAGCGTTTCAATCGCGACGCCAGGGTGCTGTTTGACTACAACGTCTACACCCTGTGCGGTGACGGCGACATGATGGAAGGCATCAGCAGCGAAGCCGCGTCGCTGGCCGGGCACCTGAAGCTGGATAACCTGTGCTGGATCTACGACAACAACACCATCAGCATCGAGGGTCACACCGAGCTGGCGTTCAGTGAAGATGTGATCAAGCGTTTCCAGGCCTACGGCTGGCACACCTTGCACGTTACCGATGCCAATGACTTGCAGGCCCTGAGCACGGCGCTGGAGACCTTCCAGTCGAATACCGGCGCGCCGACCCTGATTGTGGTCGACAGCGTGATCGGCTACGGCTCACCGCACAAACACAACACCTCTGCCGCCCATGGCGAGCCATTGGGCGAGGAAGAAATTCGCCTGACCAAGGCGGCGTACGGCTGGCCGGAAGATTCCAGCTTTCTGGTGCCGGACGAGGCCCGCACCGCCTTGCGTGACGCGCTGCTTGAGCGAAGCCAGCCGCTGCATGAGGCCTGGACCGGGCACTTGGCGCAGCTCGAACAACACGAACCGGAACTCGCCGACGAACTGCGCCGCATGCGCGCCGGGGAAATGCCGGAGCAGTGGCAGGGCGGGTTGTCGAGTTATTCAGCGGACGCCAAGGGCGTCGCCAGTCGTGCGTCGGGCGGTGAAGTGCTGAATGCCTTCGCCCAACACATCCCTTGGCTGCTCGGTGGTTCGGCGGACTTGTCGCCCTCGACCAAAACCAACCTCACTTTCGACAGCGCCGGGCGCTTCAGTGCTGATGACTACAGCGGGCGCAACCTGCACTTTGGTATTCGCGAGCACGCCATGGGCGCGATTGCCAATGGCATGGCGCTGTCGTACCTGCGGCCTTACACGTCGACGTTCCTGGTGTTCAGCGACTACATGAAACCGTCGATCCGGTTGGCGGCTATCATGGAATTGCCGGTGATATTTGTGTTCACCCATGACTCGATTGGCGTGGGTGAGGATGGGCCAACGCACCAACCGATCGAGCATTTGACCCAATTGCGCGCCACACCCGGCCTTCTGACGTTGCGCCCGGGCGATGCCAATGAAACGCTGGAGCTGTGGAAAGTGGCGCTGGCGCAGACGCATCGGCCGAGTTGTGTGGTGCTGTCGCGCCAGGCGCTGCCGACGCTGGACCGTACGAAATATGCGGCCGCGTCCGGGGCGGCCAAGGGCGCCTATGTATTGGCCAGTGGCGAAGATCCGAAAGTGCTGTTACTGGCGACGGGCAGCGAGGTCAGCCTGGCGGTTGCGGCTTATGAGCAACTGAAGGCAGACGGTGTGGCGGCGCAATTGGTGTCGATGCCGAGTTGGGAATTGTTTGAGGATCAGGATCAGGCGTATCGCGACAGCGTCTTGCCACCGGCGGTGAAAGCGCGGGTGGTGGTGGAACAGGCTGGGCCTTTGGGCTGGGATCGTTACGTGGGGCAGACGGGAGCCAAGGTGGTGATGAACAGCTTTGGCGCTTCGGCACCGCTGCCCAAGCTGCAGGAGAAGTTTGGGTTTACTGTTGAGAATGTTGTGAAGGTGGCCAGGGAGCAGATTGGGTTGGGTTGAGGGTGTGTACATACCCGTTATTTCAGTGATGGCCGCCTATGTTTCCGCTCTGTGGGGGCTGATTTTTGTGGGAGCGGGCTTGCTCGCGAAGGCGGTGGGTCAGTGATGAATTTGGTGGCTGATACACCGAATTCGCGAGCAAGCCCGCTCCCACAG
>NZ_JAFCTN010000024.1:40138-93139 GCF_049896045.1 Pseudomonas sp. PWP3-1b2 | reverse complement strand
CTCTCGTTAGCGGGAGGCGAATTCTACAGCGTTACACGCTGCTGTCAACACCTCTTTTTCTCCGCTTTCGACCGAGAAGATCGATACGTTAATAGAGCCAAACAACACTGCTCTACCAACTCCTTCTGGGCCTCGATGAACTGAAGCAACTCGCTGTCGAATCTCGCATAACTCTTTGTTTACCAAGGAGTTTTCCGTTTCGACTGCGCCGGAAGTGGGGCGAATTATAGACAGATATAAAACGCCGTCAACACCTGATTTCAGTTTTATTCGGATTTGAGCGTAATACGCGCAAATGCCTTCTTGCCTGCTTGGCAAACGTGAGTCGCGCCCAGCTCGTATATAAAGGTGCGATCTACAACCTCACCATCTATACGCACACCACCGGAACCCAACAGGTCACGCGCAACCGCCGAGTTCTTCACCAGGCCTGCTTTATTAAGGACGGCGGCAATCGGCATCGCCTCGGCTGCGGTCAGCTCAATCTCCGGCAGATCATCCGGCAGCTCGCCATCCTTCATACGGTTACCCGCAGCACGGTGAGCATTCGCTGCCGCCTCTTCACCGTGGAAGCGCGCGACAATCTCTTCAGCCAGCTTGATCTTCACATCACGCGGATTGGCACCGGCCTCAACCTCAGCACGCAGCGCATTGATCTCATCCATCGAGCGGAAGCTCAGCAGCTCGAAGTAACGCCACATCAGCGCATCCGGAATCGACACAAGCTTGCCGTACATCACGCCCGGCGCTTCCTGGATACCAACATAGTTACCCAAGGACTTGGACATCTTTTTGACGCCATCCAACCCTTCCAGTAACGGCATGGTCAGGATGCACTGAGCCTCCTGCCCATACGCACGCTGCAGCTCACGCCCCATCAGCAGGTTGAACTTCTGATCGGTGCCACCCAACTCGACATCCGCACGCAACGCTACCGAGTCATACCCCTGAACCAATGGGTAGAGGAACTCATGAATAGCGATTGGCTGATTGGTGGAGTAGCGCTTATCGAAGTCATCACGCTCAAGCATGCGCGCAACGGTGTACTGGGAAGTCAGGCGAATGAAGTCAGCCGGCCCCATCTGATCCATCCAGGTGGAGTTGAACGCCACTTCAGTCTTGGCCGGATCAAGAATCTTGAACACTTGAGTCTTGTAGGTCTCGGCATTGGCGAGAACTTGCTCACGGGTCAGCGGCGGGCGCGTTGCGCTCTTGCCGCTCGGATCACCGATCATTCCGGTGAAGTCACCTATAAGGAAGATGACCTGATGCCCCAGCTCCTGGAACTGGCGCAGCTTATTAATAAGCACGGTATGACCCAGGTGCAGATCCGGCGCCGTCGGATCAAAGCCGGCCTTGATACGCAGGGGTTGGCCACGCTTGAGCTTTTCGATCAGCTCAGCTTCTACCAACAGTTCTTCCGCACCACGTTTTATCAGCGCTAGCTGCTCTTCAACCGACTTCATAACAGACCCGCAAGGCTCAGATTCAAAAGGGAACCAACCATACAAGATCAGGGACTAATTACAAGTTTTGCCCTGCGCACGGACACCGTTCAGCAAGCCCAGCGTTCGCGAGCTTGCGCCACAGATGATTTGGTTATATTTTATACAGTTATTTCATCTTCATCATGTCATTCATCTTTTCCATTTCATCTTCAAAGTCAAAATTACTTATGACCACAGAACCGTCTAAAGCGCCGCCGCTTTACCCGAAGACCCACCTGCTCGCCGCAAGTGGTATCGCCGCTCTTCTCAGCCTGGCACTCCTGGTATTCCCTTCCAGTGACGTAGAAGCCAAACGAACATCCCTAAGCCTTGACCTGGAAAGTCCAGCTGAACAACTGACACAAGATCAAGACGCTTCCGACGCGCAACAAGCCACAAACGCGCCTGCAGAATCACCCTTTGCACAGATAGAAAGCACGCCCGAAGACACCCAACAGGCTGCTCAAGAACCGCCTGCACCAGCGGTCGCTAAGAACCCTCAGCACCGTGAAGTAATCGTCGCCAAAGGCGACACGCTGTCAACGCTGTTCGAGAAGGTAGGCCTGCCTGCCGCAGCTGTTAATGACGTGCTTGCCAGCGACAAACAAGCCAAGCAGTTCACCCAGCTCAAACACGGCCAGAAGCTTGAGTTCGAACTCACGCCCGACGGCCAGCTGAACACCCTGCACAGCAGCGTCAGCGACCTTGAAAGCATTACCCTGACCAAAGGCGCTAAAGGCTTTGCCTTTAACCGTGTCACCACCAAGCCGGTGATGCGCTCCGCCTACGTACACGGCGTGATCAACAGCTCGCTTTCCCAGTCCGCCGCCCGCGCCGGCTTGTCACACAGCATGACAATGGACATGGCCAGTGTATTTGGCTACGACATCGACTTCGCCCAGGACATCCGCCAGGGTGACGAATTCGACGTGATCTACGAGCAGAAAGTCGCCAACGGCAAAGTGGTCGGCACCGGCGCTATTCTTTCCGCGCGCTTCACCAACCGCGGCAAGACCTACACCGCCGTTCGCTACACCAACAAACAAGGCAATAGCAGCTACTACACCGCCGACGGCAACAGCATGCGCAAGGCCTTCATCCGTACGCCGGTGGACTTCGCCCGCATCAGCTCGCGTTTCTCCATGGGTCGCAAGCATCCCATCCTGAACAAAATCCGCGCCCACAAAGGCGTCGACTATGCCGCCCCGCGTGGCACGCCAATCAAGGCGGCCGGTGACGGTAAAGTGCTGCTGGCGGGGCGTCGCGGTGGCTACGGCAATACCGTGATCATCCAGCACGGCAACACTTACCGCACGCTGTATGGCCACATGCAAGGGTTCGCCAAAGGCGTATCGACCGGCAGCAACGTGAAACAAGGCCAGGTGATCGGCTATATCGGCACTACCGGCCTGTCCACCGGCCCGCACTTGCACTATGAGTTCCAGGTCAACGGCGTCCACGTCGATCCGCTGGGCCAAAAGCTGCCAATGGCGGATCCAATCGCCAAGGCCGAGCGCGCGCGCTTCCTGCAACAAAGCCAACCGCTGATGGCGCGTATGGACCAGGAGCGCTCCACCCTGCTGGCTTCGGCGAAGCGCTGACGTGCCGCTCTATATAGGTGTGATGTCCGGGACCAGCCTTGATGGCCTGGATATCGCCCTGATCGAACAGGACCCGGCGATCAACTTGATCGCCACTCACTACATCCCCATGCCGGATGCCCTGCGCGCCGAGCTGCTCGGCCTGTGCGCCAGCGGCCCGGATGAGATCGCCCGTTCGGCGATTGCCCAGCAACACTGGGTGACACTCGCAGCGCAAGGCATTGGAGCCTTACTCGACCAGCAACACCTCAAGCCTCAGGACATCCGCGCGATTGGCAGCCACGGGCAGACCATTCGCCATGAACCGGCGCGCGGCTTTACCGTACAAATCGGCAACCCTGCGCTGCTCACTGAGCTGACCGGTATCACCGTGGTCAGCGACTTCCGTAGCCGCGACGTCGCCGCTGGCGGCCAGGGCGCACCCTTGGTTCCCGCCTTTCATGAGGCGTTATTTGGTGAGCGTACCGGCAACCGTGCCGTATTGAATATCGGTGGGTTCAGCAACCTCAGCCTGATCGAAACAAACAAGCCCGTCGCCGGTTTCGACTGTGGCCCCGGCAATGTCCTGCTGGACGCCTGGATTCACCACCAGCGCGGCGAGCTCTTTGATCGCGACGGCCAATGGGCTGCCAGCGGCAAAGTAGAAAGTCAGTTGCTCACTACCCTGCTCAGCGATCCCTTCTTCCAGACCAAAGGCCCGAAAAGCACCGGCCGTGAAGTCTTCAACCTGGGCTGGCTGCAACAACACCTTGGCGCATTGCCTGCATTTGAGCCTCAAGATGTGCAAGCCACCCTGCTGGAACTGACCGCACAGACCATCGTCGAGTCCCTGCAAGCGGCGCAACCTCAAACCGAAACCCTGCTGATCTGCGGCGGTGGTGCCCACAATGCCACGCTGATGAACCGCCTGGCTGCACTGCTGCCGTCTACCCAGGTCAGCAGCACGGCCACTTACGGCGTAGACCCAAACTGGGTCGAAGCCATGGCGTTCGCCTGGCTGGCCCATTGCTGCCTGGAAGGGATAGCTGCCAATCGCCCCAGCGTCACCGGCGCACGCGGGCTTCGGGTACTGGGCGCGATCTACCCCGCCTGAACCCCAGACAGCAAAACGCCGCTTGGCCGATGAAAGCCAAGCGGCGTTTTTGTGTCCACTCCCGATCAGATCGAGAACGAGGACCCGCAACCACACGTAGTCGTCGCGTTAGGGTTCTTGATCACAAAACGCGAACCTTCCAGACCTTCCTGATAATCCACCTCAGCGCCTGCCAGGTATTGGAAACTCATCGGATCCACGACCAGGCTTACGCCCTCGCGCTCGACGATGGTGTCGTCGTCGGCCACATCTTCATCGAAGGTAAAACCGTACTGAAACCCTGAACAACCGCCGCCCGTAACAAATACGCGCAGCTTCAAGCGATCATTACCCTCTTCATCGACCAGGCTCTTCACCTTGTGCGCAGCACCGTGGGTGAATTGCAAAGCCGTGGGGGTGAAGGACTCAACGCTCATGCTGATAATCTCCCGGCGTACCGCCGCCATATGCGTAATGGCGAGCATTATCCGCTTCTCCTAGAAAAGCGGTCAACTATTGTTACGGTATATCAATCTGCGTTGCCGCCATTAAAAACACAAAAGGCCCGATCAACGGGCCTTTTGCGCAACAGCCGAAAAACGCTTAAGGCAGCATGCCTGCATGGGACAGGCCCAACTTTTCATCCAGGCCGAACAGGATGTTCATGTTCTGCACCGCCTGGCCCGACGCGCCCTTGACCAGGTTATCGATCACCGACAGTACCACCACCAGGTCACCATCCTGCGGACGGTGCACGGCGATCCGACACACGTTGGCACCGCGCACGCTGCGGGTTTCCGGGTGGCTGCCAGCCGGCATCACGTCGACGAACGGTTCGTTGGCATAGCGCTTTTCAAACAGCGCTTGCAGATCAACCGAACGATCGACAACGGTGGCGTAAAGCGTGGAATGAATGCCACGGATCATCGGCGTCAGGTGCGGCACGAAGGTCAGGCCAACGTCCTTACCGGCGGCGCGACGCAAACCCTGGCGGATTTCAGGCAAATGACGGTGCCCTTTTACTGCATAGGCCTTCATGCTTTCCGACGTCTCGGAGTACAGCGAACCCACCGCAGCCCCACGACCGGCGCCGCTGACACCCGACTTGCAGTCAGCGATCAGGCGCGAAGTGTCTGCCAGCCCGGCTTCCAGCAATGGCAAGAAACCCAGCTGCGTAGCGGTCGGATAGCAACCCGGCACCGCAATCAGGCGTGCCTGCCTGATTTGCTCACGGTTGACTTCCGGCAGACCGTAAACGGCTTCTTCAAGCAATTGAGGCGCACCGTGTGGCTGGCCGTACCACTTGGCCCACTCATCAGCATCCTGCAGGCGGAAGTCGGCGGACAAGTCGATAACCTTGGTGCCGGCCGCCAGCAGTTCGCCCGCCAACGCATGGGCAACACCGTGCGGCGTGGCAAAGAACACCACGTCACAGGCGCCCAGCGTTTTGATGTCCGGAACGCTGAACGCCAGGCCGTCGTAGTGGCCTCGCAGGTTCGGGTACATGTCGGCCACGGCCAGGCCGGCCTCGGATCGAGAGGTAATCACCACCACCTCTGCTTGCGGATGCTGAGCCAACAGACGCAGCAATTCGACACCGGTGTAACCCGTGCCGCCGACGATACCGACCTTGACCATAAACCTGCCCTCAACGAACCCACTGGAAAGCCGTCGATAATAGGGGCCGTATCGTCCTGCGACAACCGTCAAGGTGACGTACAGACGCATGAGCCACTACTATCTTCAGTTACCGTGAACCTGGGAATAACTAAAAATGCTTTATCTATGGGTCAAAGCCTTTCATATCGTCAGCATTGTCTGCTGGTTTGCCGCGCTGTTTTACCTGCCGCGCCTGTTCGTCTACCACGCGCAAAGCGAGGACACCGTCAGCAAGGAACGCTTCAGCCTCATGGAGCGCAAGTTGTACCGCGGCATCATGGGCCCGGCAATGATCGCCAGCCTGGTCTTCGGGATCTGGTTGATCTACCTGAACCCGAGCGTTTTCCAAACCGGCGCCTGGCTCCACGCCAAGCTGACCCTCGTGGTCGTGCTGATCGGCTATCACCACATGTGCGGCGCACAGGTGAAACGCTTTGCCCGTGGCGAAAACACCCGCAGCCATGTCTTCTATCGCTGGTTCAATGAAGTACCGGTGCTGATATTGCTGGCTATCGTAATTTTGGTCGTGGTCAAACCGTTCTAATTTCAATTACACGGGGTACCTCCAATGTCGCTGCCCGCTCTGCTTGAACAACGTCTGCGCCTGCCCGTGGTGGTGGCGCCGATGTTTCTGATTTCCAACCCGCAACTGGTGCTGGCGTGCTGCCGCAACGGGGTGGTGGGGAGTTTCCCGGCGCTTAACCAGCGTGAAAGCAGCGGTTTCAAGGCCTGGCTGGAAGAAATCGAGGCGGGCCTGGCGCAATTGGATAACCCCGCGCCGTATGCCGTGAACCTGATCGTGCACAACAGCAACCCACGGCTGGACGCTGACCTGGCGATCTGCGTCGAGCACAAAGTGCCGATCGTCATCACCAGCCTGGGGGCGGTAAAAGAGCTGGTGGATGCCGTGCACAGCTATGGCGGGTTGGTGTTCCACGATGTCACCACCCGGCGCCATGCGGAGAAAGCCGCTGAAGCTGGCGTCGATGGGCTGATCGCCGTGGCCGCAGGCGCCGGTGGTCATGCCGGCACCTGGAGCCCCTTCGCGCTGATTGCCGAAATTCGTCAGTTCTTCGACAAAACCCTGCTATTGGCTGGCTGCCTCAACCATGGACACGAAGTGCTCGCTGCGCAATTGCTCGGCGCGGACCTCGCCTATTTCGGCACACGGTTTATCGGCACGACCGAAAGCCATGCGCCGGATGCCTATAAGGAGATGCTGCTCACATCGCGCGCCGCCGACATCGTGCACACTCCTGCGGTGTCCGGCGTACCCGCCAGCTTTATGCGCAAGAGCCTGGAAAACGCCGGCTTCGACATCGCTGCGCTGCAGGGCAAAGGCGAAGTGAATTTCGGTTCCAAGCTCAAGCCCCTGAGCGACGAGGCCAAGGCCTGGAAAACCGTATGGTCCGCCGGCCAGGGCGTCGGTGAAATAGATGATCTGCCGAGTGTCGATGAACTCGTTGCACGCCTGGATGCCGAATATCGCAAGGCACGTGAGCAGGCGACACAGTTACACTGGCCACGCTGATAACTGACAGGCCCGCCAACAGACGCTGGCCTGCACTCCCCCTTCCTGATTAAGTGACAAGGATGCCCGCATGAGCGACAACCGTTTCAAGATTGTGTTTGACGGAGCTTTGCTCCCGGGTGTCGAGAGCACCACCGCCAAGCTAAACCTCGCCGAGTTGTTCAAAAGCGATATTGCCGCTATCGAAAAGCTCTTCACCGGCCGCCCGGTGGCGCTCAAGCGCGACCTTTCCCGCTCCGATGCCGACACCTACCTCACCGCGCTGAAAAACGCCGGGGTTGATGCTCGCATCGAAGAAGAGCAGCCCGTAGCGTTCAGCCTAGCTGAAACTCACGAGACGGATGCAGGCGCTTCCGACTTCTCCCGCCCTGCCGCTTCGCCCTACGCACCGCCGCGCGCCGCCGTGGGTGACAACCACGCAGAGTTTTCAACGCTCAAGGTGTTTACCATCCACGGGCGTATCGGTCGCTTGCGCTACCTGGCCTGGACCCTGGTACTGACCCTCGCGCTGTTGGTGGCCGGCGGGATTATTTCCACTGCCAGCTTCGCCGTGGCGACCGCCTCGCCAACCGCCGGTGTCATTCTTGGCTCGCTGCTGGGCTTTGCGTTGTTTGTCGCGCTTGTGTGGGTCAGCGTGCAAATCGGCGTGCAACGCCTGCACGATCTCGGGTGGTCAGGCTGGCTGTACCTGCTGAACCTCGTCCCACTGGTGAACAGCATCTTCCCACTCTTGCTGCTGGTGCTGCCGGGCAACACGGGGGCCAATCAGTACGGCCCTCCTCCGCCGCGCAACTCCACGGCGGTAAAAGTGTTGGCCACAGCCTGGCTGGCGTTCCTCCCGATCCTGTTTGCCATCGCGGTCACATTGGGCATGAACGGCTACCTGAATCAGCTCGAAGCCAACATAGACAGCAGCTACGAAAGCAGCTCCATCAACGCCGACGATGGCACCGACCAAAGCGTGATCGTTGATGAAGAAGAAGTGCAAAGTGCTGACGACACGGCCGAACCTGTAGACTCTCCAGAACAGTAAAAGAAACGCCCGCCCGCTTGTGACGCCTTTGTCACAGGCGGGCGGCGTTGCGATGGAGAAAGGCATGACCCGTTACGCTCTGATCACCGGTGCCTCCAGCGGCATCGGCCTGGCTTTGGCCGAAGCCCTGGCCCGTCGTGGCCGCAGCTTGATTCTGGTAGCCCGCCAGCGTGATCAGTTGGAAAGTATCGCAATCGAATTGACTCAGCGTTTTGGCGTCGAGGTGCTCTTTCGTGCCTGCGACCTGGGCGAACCGCTGCGCTTGTCCGGTTTCCTGCTGGAGCTTGAAGAGGGCGAGCGACAGATAGACCTGTTGGTCAATTGCGCCGGCATGGGCACCAGCGGGCCGTTTCTGGGCCAGGACTGGATGACCGAGCAGGACCTGATCGAAGTCAACATCCTGGCCCTGACGCGCATGTGCCATGCCTTGGGCAATGCCATGGCGCTGCAGGGCGGCGGGCAGATACTCAACGTCGCCTCGATCGCCGCTTTCCAGCCGGGCCCGTGGATGAGCAGCTATTACGCCAGCAAGGCCTATGTGCTGCACTTTTCCGAAGGCCTGCGCGAAGAATTGAAGACCTGCGGCATCAAGGTCTCGGTGCTGTGCCCCGGCCCGACGCGCACAGCTTTTTTCGGTACTGCGCAAATGGACACTGCCAAACTCGAACGCGGCGACAAGCTGATGAGCCCGGAAGAAGTCGCGCTTTACACCGTACGCGCCCTGGAAAAAAACAAAGCCATCATCATTCCAGGGCGGCGCAACCGCTGGCTCACCTTCAGCCCGCGGTTCAGCCCACGCTGGCTGACCCGCAAGGTCGCCGGCGCGATCAACAAGGCCTATCTCCCGCGCTGACCGCGTGGGTACACTCCCCTGCACGCACACAATGGAGAAACAGCTGTGGATACTCTGTTCACCAAGATCATCAACCGGGAAATACCGGCGAAGATCATCTATGAAGATGACCAGGTCCTCGCCTTTCACGATATCGCTCCGATGGCGCCCGTGCATTTTCTGGTGATTCCGAAAAAGCCGATTCGCACCCTCAATGACCTCACCGAAGAAGACAAGGCCCTGGCGGGTCATATCCTGTTCACCGCTCAACGCCTGGCCGTGGAGCAAGGTTGTGAGAAGGGCTTTCGCGTGGTCATGAACTGCAATGAAGACGGCGGTCAGACCGTTTATCACATTCATATGCACGTGCTGGGTCAGCGCCAGATGAACTGGCCGCCGGGCTGAGTAGGAGTGGGAGTGGGAGTTTGCGACAGTGGCGCAGCCGGACGGGAGCAAGCTCCCTCGCCACAGCAAGCTCCCCCGCCCCAGAGGCAAATTGACTCAGCACAAACGCTTCGCCCTCTCTTGCGGTAAACTGGCCGCCGAGATTCTTCCCGGAGGTCAGCATGACTACCCAACGTCACTACTCGCCGATTGACCGTCTGTTGCTGCAAGCCGACATGGCCATGCGTACGCTGTTGCCGTTCAGCGGCCAGCCGTACCGCCCATCGCCCGCCATCGTGCAGCCGGATGCGCAGTTGAGCGAAACCGACACCCGCCACGTCGCCGGCTTGATGCGCATCAACCATACCGGCGAAGTCTGTGCCCAAGCGCTGTACCAGGGCCAGGCGCTGACCGCCAAACTGCCGCAAGTGCGCGCAGCGATGGAGCATGCGGCCGAAGAAGAAATCGATCATCTGGCCTGGTGCGAGCAACGCATTCGCCAATTGGGCAGCCACACGAGCGTGCTGAACCCGCTGTTTTACGGTTTGTCGTTCGGCATCGGCGCCGCAGCCGGCCTGATCAGCGACAAGGTCAGCCTCGGTTTCGTCGCGGCTACCGAACATCAAGTGTGCAAGCACCTCCATGAGCACCTGGAGCAACTGCCGGCCGAAGACGAAAAGTCCCGGGCGATTCTTGAGCAGATGCGCATCGATGAAGCACACCACGCAGACAGCGCGCTGGATGCCGGCGGCTTCCGCTTCCCGGCGCCGGTGCGGTTTGGCATGAGCTTGCTGGCCAAGGTCATGACCAAAAGCACGTATCGAGTCTAAAAAGCAAAAAAGGGCGCCATCAGGCGCCCTTTTTTTAGCGGTCCGCAATCAACCCAGTTCGATAATCTCGTAGTCATGGGTGATGACCACGCCAGCCGCACCGAGCATGATCGAGGCCGAGCAATACTTCTGCGCCGACAGCTCGATAGCGCGCTTGACCTGTGCTTCTTTCAGCGCCCGACCTTTCACCACGAAATGCATGTGGATCTTGGTAAACACCTTCGGGTCTTCAGTGGCACGCTCGGCTTCGAGGAAGGCTTCACAGCTTTCCACGGCCTGGCGGGATTTCTTGAGGATGCTGACCACGTCGAAATTGCTGCAACCGCCGACACCCAGCAGGAGCATTTCCATCGGGCGTACACCCAGGTTTCGGCCACCGGCTTCCGGCGGGCCATCCATCACCACAACATGGCCGCTGCCCGACTCACCGAGGAACATGGCCTCGCCCGCCCATTGGATGCGTGCCTTCATCGCCCAGACTCCACTGCTAAAAAAGGGTCGCCAGCTTAGCACAGGGCCTCGAAACAGCAGTGTTCTGCGTGAAAACGATAAATGATCGCGTTTACCCGCTAAATTGGCTAATCGAGACAGAATGTGTCTGGTAAGCTGGCGCCAATTCAATGGCGCATTGCCACCCTTTGTACAGCGTGTATCAATGCCGGCACCGCTGGATAAAAACAACTCCAATTACACCGCGCAGTCTTTTCGGGATACAACCATGGTTGCTCTTACTCCCACACCCAAGATCAAGAATCTCGACAAGCTGTTGATGCACTGCCAACGCCGGCGCTACCCGGCCAAGCACAACATCATTTGCGCAGGCGAACGTTCCGAAACACTGTTTTTCATTATCAAAGGGTCAGTCACTATCCTGATCGAGGATGAAGATGGGCGCGAGATGATCATCGCCTACCTCAACACCGGTGATTTCTTCGGGGAGTTGGGGCTGTTCGAGCAAGCGGGCAAAGAGCAGGAACGCAGTGCCTGGGTGCGCGCCAAGGTCGAGTGCGAAGTTGCCGAGATCAGCTACACCAAATTTCGCGAACTGGCCCAGCACGACCCCGACATTCTTTACGCCTTGAGCGGTCAAATTGCCCAGCGCCTGCGCGATACCACGCGCAAAGTCGGCGACCTTGCCTTCTTTGACGTAACAGGCCGCGTGGCACGCTGCCTGCTCGAGCTGTGCAAGCAGCCCGATGCCATGACTCACCCCGATGGCATGCAAATCAAAGTCACGCGCCAGGAAATCGGGCGCATTGTCGGCTGTTCACGGGAAATGGTCGGCCGCGTGCTCAAGGATCTGGAAGAACGCAACCTGGTGAACGTCAAAGGCAAGACAATGGTGGTGTTCGGTACGCGTTAAGCCGGCAGAAAACCGGCCAGCATCTGACGGTACAACGTATCCAGCCGGGTGATCGCATCGGGCGCGGGGAAGGCTTCGTGCAGCGCAATGTGGCTGTCGGCGCGAACGCGCTGATTGAGGCCGCAGGCTTCGTTGAAACGATTGACCGATGCGATCAATGCTTCGCGATCGTTATCCAGCAACAGCGCACCGTGAATCAACCCCACCGGGCGGCCACCGCTTTGCCGCCAACGCTGGGCGGTGCCGACCATCTTGCGGCCGTCCAGGTTGACGTTGTAGCGACCGTCACAGAACGCGCCGTCAATTTCGCCCACTGACGCGTCGCCGCCTAACTCAATCAGCAAGTCGCAGATTGGCTGGCATAAACGCAGATAGCCGGTTTCGATGCGCCCCTGATCACCTTCGCTGCGCGGTGGCGCATAAACCAGGGCGATATTGACCGTAGCGGCAGACTGCGGCACCGGCTCGCCACCGGTTTCACGCAGCAGCACCGGCCAACCGGCGTCGGCCGAGATTTGGCTGGCGGCCTCGAAGGCCGGCAGACGGCTCAAGCGGCGCGGCATGACCAAGGCTTGATCGTTGGGTTGCCAGAACAGCAGGCCGTATTCCTGTTCCCCGGCGCAAACCGCGGCCAGCAAATCCTGCTCGGCAGCAAGCCCTGCTTCAACGGTCATCGACACTGGCTGAACCATCGAACACCTACTTCTCTAAATAGACACAAAACCAAATGTGGGAGCTGACTTGCCTGCGATACAGGCACCTCGGTGTATCAGTTACACCCGGGTGATGCTATCGCAGGCAAGCCAGCTCCCACACAAGGCAGCATCAAAACACAGGCCGTTTTTCAATCAATCTAAAGTCGAGCCGCTCACCGCCACGCCGCGCTCCGGGAAGAACAAGCGCTGCAGTTCCGTCCCCGGGTTCTCGGCGCGCATGAACGTCTCGCCCACCAGGAACGAGTACACGCCGCTGATTTCCATCAACTCCACATCGGCACGGTTGACGATACCACTCTCGGTAATCACCAAACGGTCGCGCGGAATGCGCGGCAGCAGGTCAAGGGTGTTTTCCAGGCTGACTTCGAAGGTGTGCAGGTTACGGTTGTTGACCCCCACCAGCGGGGTGTCGAGGGTTTTCAGCGCGCGTTCCAGCTCATCACCGTCGTGCACTTCCACCAACACATCCAAGCCAACGCTTTTTGCCACGGCAGCCAACTCGGCCATCTTCACGTCATCCAGTGCGGAGACGATCAGCAGCACGCAGTCGGCGCCCAAGGCGCGGGCTTCGACGATCTGGTACGGGTCGACCATGAAATCCTTGCGGATCACCGGCAGTTTGCACGCGGCGCGGGCCTGTTGCAGGAACAGGTCGCAGCCCTGGAAGTAATCAATGTCAGTCAGCACCGACAGGCACGTCGCGCCACCCTTCTCATAGCTTGCGGCAATTTCGGCCGGCACAAAGTGCTCGCGGATCACACCTTTGCTCGGCGAAGCCTTCTTCACTTCAGCGATCACCGCCGGATGCTTGAGCTTGGCCTGGGCGATCAAGGCCTTGGCGAAGCCACGCGGTGCGTCGGCGAGCTTAGCCTGGGCTTCCAGCTCGGCCAGGCTGACCCGGGCGCGGCGTTCGGCGACTTCTTCAGCTTTACGGGCCAGGATCTTTTCCAGAACGGTCGGCACACTCATGCTTCATTCTCCATCTTGAACACCGCAGTAAAGGCACCCAGCTCTTCGAGCTTCTCGCGAGCAAGCCCTGTGTGCAACGCATCATGTGCGAGGGCCACGCCCTCTTTAAGACTGTAGGCGTGATCAGCCGCATACAACGCCGCACCGGCGTTGAGCACGATCATTTCTGCCGCTTTCTGGCCGTTTTCGGTTTTGCGACGCCCCAGGGCATCGCGAATCAGTTCCAGCGACGCCGCCGGGCTTTCCACCGACAGGCCATGCAAACTCTGGCTTTTCATGCCCAGGTCTTCAGGCTCGACCCAATATTCGGTGACCTGATCATTCTTCAGCTCCGCCACAAAGGTCGGCGCCGCGAGGCTGAACTCGTCCAGGCCATCCTTGGAATGCACCACCAGCACATGCTTGCTGCCCAAACGCTGCAACACTTCGGCCAAGGGCCGGCACAGTGCCTGGCTGAACACGCCCACCACCTGATGTTTCACACCGGCCGGATTCGTAAGCGGGCCGAGCATGTTGAACAGGGTGCGCAGGCCGAGGTCCTTGCGCGGGCCGGCGGCGTGCTTCATTGCGCCGTGGTGCGATTGGGCAAACATGAAACCAATGCCGACGTTTTCAATGCAGCGAGCCACTTGCACTGGCGTCAGGTTCAGGTAGATACCGGCCGCTTCCAGCAGGTCGGCACTGCCGCTCTTGCCGGACACCGCACGGTTACCGTGCTTGGCCACGGTGCAACCGGCCGCCGCGACCACGAACGAAGACGCCGTCGACACGTTGAAAATATTCGCACCGTCACCGCCGGTGCCGACCACATCGACCACGCCATCGAGGTTTTTGAGTTCAACCTTGTCTGCCAACTCGCGCATCACCGAGACGGCGCCGACGATTTCGTCGATGCTCTCGCTCTTCATGCGCATGGCCATCATGAACGCGCCGATCTGCGCGTCGCTGCATTGACCGGTCATGATCTCGCGCATCACATCGCTCATTTCAGCGGTGCTCAGGTCCAGGTGGCCGACGATACGGCTCAGGGCAGTCTTGATATCCATGGAAAGTCCTTAGCGCGTGCCGCCGCTCTGCTTGAGAAAGTTGGCGAACAGCTCGTAGCCCTGCTCGGTCAGGATTGATTCAGGGTGAAATTGCACCCCTTCGATGTTCAGTGTCTTGTGGCGCAGGCCCATGATCTCGTCGACCGAGCCGTCTTCCATCTGAGTCCAGGCGGTCAGTTCCAGGCAGTCCGGCAAAGTGTCGCGCTTGACCACCAGCGAGTGATAGCGCGTCACGGTGACCGGCAAATTCAGCCCCTGAAACACGCCCTGATCTTTGTGGAACACCGGGCTGGTCTTGCCGTGCATCACCTGGCGCGCGCGCACTACATCACCGCCAAAGGCCTGGCCGATGGACTGATGGCCCAGGCACACGCCCAGAATCGGCAACTTGCCGGCAAAATATTGGATGGCTTCGAGGGAGATACCCGCCTCGGTCGGCGTACACGGGCCAGGCGAAACCACGATGCGCTCCGGGTTAAGGGCGGCGATTTCGGCGACTGTCAGCTCATCGTTGCGCACCACTTTAACCTCGGCACCGAGCTCGCCCAAGTACTGCACAACGTTGTAGGTAAAGGAGTCGTAGTTATCAATCATCAGCAACATGTGGGTTCAAACCTCTTGAATTCACTGATTTCGAATGACCGCCTTCCAAGGGTTTGACCCGCTGCCAGACGCACGTTCCGGTTGCCGTGATGAGGTGGCAAGGGGCGTCGAACAAGGGGTGAAGAAGGCAAATCGGTACAGGTCCGGCCGGGCCGGCAGAGAAAATGTCAGGCGCGCCAACGCCAACGGGCGTGTGCCTTGACTACTCGCATCAAGAGTTTGCTGATAATCAACACGGGGAGGGTCTCATTCATACGTTGGGGCACAGTAACGTAGCCTCGCCAGCGGTGCAATATGGAGCAGCGAATACGGGGGAATCGCTACAGAGTCTTTATAGGAAAAAACTGTTTTCTTAACGGAAAAGCCTGAATACATTGTCAGTGTTTCGCTTCCGATACAAAAACAACTAAATGGAATTTTGCATGCTTAGAGCTCCGTTGTTCGCGCCCCTCGCCGGCTGCCTCCTGACATTGGCCTGCGCGCAGGCATTTGCAGCCTCCTCGCCGTACTCAACCATGGTGGTTTTCGGCGACAGCCTGGCAGACGCCGGCCAGTTCCCCGATGGTTCGCAGGGCGCCACCTTGCGCTTTACCAACCGTACCGGCCCAACCTTCCAGGGCGATTACGGCCTGGTTTCATCTACCTTGCTGGGCGCGAAGCTGGGCGTCGCATCCAATGACCTGACCGCCTCGACGTCTCCGGTTCGCGCGGCGCAAGGCCTGCCTGACGGGAACAACTGGGCGGTCGGCGGCTACCGTACCGACAATATCCTCGACTCCATCACCTCGGTCTCCAATGCGGCGATTCCACCCGGCAACCCCGGTGGCGGCACGGTTTTGCGCAGTCGCCAGGGTTATCTGCCGGCAAACGGTGGCCTCGCCGACCCGAATGCGCTGTACTTCCTCTCGGGCGGCGGCAATGACTTCCTGCAAAGCCGCGTACTCAGCCCCGGCCAAGCGGTCGCGGCCGGCGGGCGCCTGGCCGACAGTGCCCAAGCCCTGCAACAAGCCGGCGCGCGTTACATCATGGTGTGGATGCTGCCCGACCTCGGCCTGACCCCGGCCATCAACGGCACACCGCTGCAGGCGTCGAGTTCGGCCCTGAGCAATATTTTCAACCAGTCACTGGTACAGCGCCTGTCGCAGATTGACGCCCAGGTCATCCCGCTGAATATTCCGCTGCTGTTGAAGGAAACCTTCGCCGACCCGGCGCGTTTCGGCCTGGCCACCGGTCAGAACCTCACCGGCACCTGCTTCAGCGGCAACGGCTGCACCGCCAACGCCACGTATGGGATTGGCGGCACCAACCCGGACCCGACCAAGCTGATCTACAACGACTCGGTGCACCCCACCATCGCCGGGCAACGCTTGATCGCCGATTACGCCTATTCGCTGCTGGCCGCGCCGTGGGAACTGAGCTTGCTGCCGGAAATGGCCCAAGGCACCTTGCGCGCGCATCAAGATGAACTGCGCAACCAATGGCAAGCGGACAACGGCGCCTGGCAAGCCGTCGGCCAATGGCGTGCCATCGTCGCCGGGGGCGGCCAGCACCTGGATTTCGACGACCAAAGCAGCTCGG
Source organism: Pseudomonas sp. PWP3-1b2 (assembly GCF_049896045.1). NCBI lineage: Bacteria > Pseudomonadati > Pseudomonadota > Gammaproteobacteria > Pseudomonadales > Pseudomonadaceae > Pseudomonas > Pseudomonas sp. PWP3-1b2. The sequence goes on along the minus strand of NZ_JAFCTN010000024.1, from coordinate 76,435 downwards.
CCAGCGGCGACGGCAGTGGTTACAACGTGAATGTCGGCGGCAGCTACCGCCTCGACGAAAACTGGCGTGTCGGTGTCGCCACCGGGCTGTATCGCCAGACCCTCGAAGCCGGCGCCAGCGATTCGGACTACAAACTCAACAGCTACATGGGCACCGCGTTCGCGCAGTACCAGGAAAACCACCTGTGGGCCGATGCTGCGTTGACCGGTGGCAAACTCGACTTTGACAGCCTCAAGCGCAAGTTCGCCCTGGGCGCCGGCGAAGGCTCGGAAAAAGGCGATACCGACGGCTGGCTGTGGGCCTTGAGCGCACGCTTGGGCTATGACATTGCCGGAGCCGGCAGTGACTGGCACTTGTCGCCGTTCATCAGCGCCGACTATGCGCGGGTTGAAGTCGATGGTTACTCGGAAAAGGACAGCCGCTCCACGGCGCTGACCTTTGATGACCAGCAACGCGATTCCAAACGCCTCGGTGTTGGCCTGCAAGGCAGCTACCGCGTCACGCCGCAGACTCAGGTGTTTGGCGAAGTGGCCCACGAGCATGAGTTCGAAAACGACACCCAGAAGGTGAACATTTCGCTCAACAGCGTGCCGGGGATCGACTTCAAGCTGGACGGATATACGCCCCGCAGCAATTCGGATCGCTTGAGCCTGGGCGTCAGCCACAAGCTGACGCAGGCACTGGCGTTGCGGGCAGCATATAACGTGAGGAAGGATGACAATTTGACCCAGCAAGGGGTCAGTGTCGGGGTGAGTCTGGATTTCTGACACACCACAAAACAACTGTGGGAGCTGGCTTGCCTGCGATGCAGTCACCTCGGTGTATCAGGTACACCAGGGTGATGCTATCGCAGGCAAGCCAGCTCCCACAGTTGGATCCGGGTTGACCGTTAGCTTTGCGGAGTCTGCTCAGCCAACGCCACCGCACGGAACATCGCGCGACGCTTGTTCAGCGTCTCTTCCCACTCCAGTACCGGCACCGAATCCGCCACAATCCCGCCGCCCGCCTGCACGTGCAACTCGCCGTCCTTGATCACCGCCGTGCGGATCGCAATCGCGGTGTCCATGTTGCCGTTCCAGGCAAAATACCCCACCGCGCCGCCGTATACGCCACGCTTGACCGGCTCCAGCTCGTCGATGATTTCCATTGCACGAATTTTCGGCGCGCCCGACAAGGTGCCCGCCGGCAGGATCGCGCGCAGTGCGTCCATCGCAGTCAGCCCGGCCTTCAGCTCGCCGGTGACGTTGGACACGATGTGCATCACGTTGGAGTAGCGCTCGATCACCATCTTCTCGGTGAGCTTCACCGAGCCGATTTCCGACACGCGCCCGGTGTCATTGCGGCCCAGGTCGATGAGCATCAAGTGCTCGGCGATTTCCTTGGCGTCACTGAGCAAGTCTTCTTCCAGCGCCAGGTCGGCTTCTTCGGTCGCGCCACGTGGGCGAGTACCGGCAATCGGGCGCACGGTGATCAGGTTGTCTTCGACCCGCACCAGCACTTCCGGCGAGCTGCCCACCACGTGGAAGTCACCGAAGTTGAAGAAGTACATGTACGGCGTCGGGTTGAAGCAACGCAGCGCACGGTACAGGTCAATCGGCGCGGCCTTGAAGTCGATGGACATCCGTTGCGACGGCACCACTTGCATGCAGTCACCGGCGAGGATGTATTCCTTGATGGTGCCGACCGCACGCTCATAGTCATCCTGGGTAAAGCTGGAACGAAACACCGGGTCGGCGGCCGGCGGACGGCTGAGGTCCAGGCCACGACGCGGGGTAATCGGCTGGCGCAGTTTTTCCAGCAAGGCTTCGAGGCTGGCCTGGCCCCGTTCGAACGCATCCGCCTGGGAGGGGTCAGCGAGGACAATCGCGTGCATCTTGCCGGCGAGGTTGTCGAACACCACCACCGCGTCGGAGACCATCAGCAGAATGTCTGGCACACCCAGCGGGTCCGGGTTCGGGCATTTGCCCAGGCGCTTTTCCACATAGCGCACGCAGTCGTAGCCGAAGTAACCGACCAGGCCGCCATTGAATCGCGGCAAGCCCGCAACGGTCGGCACGTTGTAGCGCGCCTTGAAGGTTTCGACGAAGGCCAGCGGGTCTTCGACATCGTGGCTTTCGATCTCGACGCCGTCGTGGGTGATGCTCACATGGTGGTCGTGAACCCGCATGACCGTGCGGCACGGCAGGCCAATGATCGAATAACGGCCCCATTTTTCGCCGCCCTGTACCGACTCCAACAGATAGCTGTTGGGCTCGTCGGCAAGTTTCAGGTAGATCGACAGCGGTGTGTCGAAGTCGGCCAGGGTTTCGCAGGCCAGGGGAATACGGTTGTAGCCGGCAGCGGCCAAACGCAGGAATTCTTCGCGGATCATGAGGTGCCTCGTGGCTTGAGGGTCAAACGGTCAGGTGTGCAAACGTGCCGCAGCGCGGCGAGGATCAGTCAGGCGCGCCAACGCCAGCGGGCCAGGGCCTTGATGACTTTCATCCAGAGTTTGCGAGTGACCACCACGATGGCGTTTCCAGTAGGGGTTGGTTCGATGTCGGGCAACGTTATCTCAGCGCCCGCTCCCAAGCAACCGGGGATTAGCAGGCGCAAGTCATCAATGACCAGCGCGGGCGATTCTTCAGCGATCGGACGACCATGGTTGTAGCCGTAACTCAAGGCAACGCACTGCACGCCTGCCGCTTTAGCCGCCAGCACGTCGCTGCGCGAGTCGCCGACGAACAATGACTGCGACGCCGGGATATTGGCCATTTTCATTACAAAAAACAGCGCCGCCGGGTCGGGTTTTTTCTGCGGCAAGGTATCGCCGCCGATGATCCAGCGGAAATACCGGCCGATTTTCATCTGATCCAACAACGGTGCGACAAAGCGCTCCGGTTTGTTGGTGATCAGGGCCATTTCCACGCCCTGCTTGTGCAGCCACTTGAGGGTGTCACGCACACCGGGGTAGACCACGGTCAGCTCGTGGCCGTCTTCATAGGCGGTATTGAACAATTCCAGGGCATGCTCGGCTTCCACTTCATCGACACCTTCAGCATCAATGTGATTAGCCAAGGCCCGGCGCACCAGCATCTGCACACCGTTGCCCACCCACAAGCGCACCGACTCAAGCCCGGCAGCCGGGCGCCCGAGTTTGAGCAGCATCTGGTCCACCGCCGCCGCCAGGTCTGGCACCGAGTCGATCAAGGTGCCGTCCAGATCGAACATCACCAGCCGAGGCAGTTTGCCGGGGAACAGTTGCTCAAAGCCGCTCATGGACGCGCCAGCGCCAGTTCGGCTCGCATCTTGTCGATGACTTCCCGGTAATCCGGTGCGTTGAAAATCGCCGAGCCGGCAACAAAGGTGTCGGCGCCCGCCGCTGCGATTTCGCGGATGTTGTTGACGTTGACCCCACCGTCGATTTCCAGGCGGATGTCACGCCCCGAGGCATCGATCAACGCGCGCGCTTCGCGCAGTTTGTTCAGTGTGCCGGGGATGAACTTCTGCCCGCCGAAGCCTGGGTTGACGCTCATCAGCAAAACCATGTCGACCTTGTCCATCACGAACTCAAGCACGCTCAGCGGAGTCGCCGGGTTGAACACCAGGCCCGCCTTGCAGCCGCCTTCCCGGATCAATTGCAGGGTGCGGTCCACGTGCAGCGTGGCTTCCGGGTGGAAGCTGATGTAGGTCGCGCCGGCTTCGATGAAGTCACCGATAATGCGGTCCACCGGGCTGACCATCAGGTGCGCATCGATGGGCGCCGTCACGCCGTACTTGCGCAGCGCGGCGCAGACCATCGGGCCGATGGTCAGGTTGGGCACGTAGTGGTTGTCCATGACGTCGAAGTGCACGAAGTCGGCACCGGCGGCCAAAACATTGTCCACCTCCTCACCCAGGCGGGCGAAGTCGGCGGAGAGAATCGATGGAGCAATGACGAAGGGCTGCATGACGCACCTTTTTGAGCTAAATCACGATGGCGCGCATTGTATACCTCATGCTTTGCCCCGCGCACCGTGACCTCACTCAACGGCTAGTACGCGGCCCGATAGATTTTCTCGATATCCGCCGCGCTGAGCTTGCGCGGGTTATTGCGCATCAGCCGCTCGATACCCGCGGCTTCCGTGGCCATGGCGGGGATCGCGTCCTCCGGAACCCCAAAGCTGCTTAGCCCCGCCGGGATCTCAACTGCGGCACACAGTCGCGTCATTGCCTCGACGGCTTGATCGGCGGCATCGTTGACGCTCAGACCGGACACATTCACGCCCATGGCCTGCGCAATGTCCTGCATACGCTCCACGCACGCCAGCTTGTTCCAGTGCATCACGTAGGGCAGCAACAGCGCATTGCTCACGCCGTGGGCAATGTTGAAACGCCCGCCCAGTGGATACGCCAGCGCATGCACGGCGCCGACCCCGGCATTGCCGAACGCCATGCCGGCCATGAGGCTGGCGGTGGCCATATCGTCACGTGCCTGCAGGTTGGCCGGGTTGGCGTAGGCCTTGGGCAGCGCGTTGGCGATGAGTTTGATCGCGCCAATCGCCAGGGCGTCGGTGATCGGCGAGGCATTCAGCGAGAGGTAGGACTCGACGGCATGCACCAGCGCATCCACGCCACTGGCGGCGGTGACACTGCGCGGGCACGTCAGGGTCATCTGCGGGCTGATGAGCGCGACGTCGGGCAACAGGTAGTCGCTGACGATGCCCTTTTTGAGCTGCGCGGCTTTATCGGAGAGGATCGCCACATTGGTCACTTCCGAGCCGGTGCCGGCGGTGGTCGGAATGGCGATCAGCGGCGGGCCTTTGCGCGGCACCTGGTCAACGCCAAACAAGTCCGCCAATGCGCCGTGGTAGCCGGCGTACGCGGCCACGCTTTTAGCGATGTCGATGGCACTGCCGCCGCCCAACCCGATCAAGCCATCATGCCCACCTTCGCGGTACACGCGCATACAGTCCTCAACGATGGCGATTTCCGGATCGGGCAGCACGCGATCAAAGATTTCGTAGGGCCGGTCGCCCAAGTGCTCGAGCGCCAGCGCCACAGTGCCGGACTTGACCAGCGCGGCGTCGGTGACGATCAGCGGGTTGTCCACATCCAGGCGGGTGAGCTCAAATGCGAGCTGTTCAATGGCGCCGGCACCGGTGAGCAGTTTGTGGGCGATCTTGAATGAGGAAGTACTCATGTGCGCGGCCTCTTATTGATAGATGGGCTGGCACAAGGATAGCTGGGGATTTCGGGTTGCCTAGCATTCAGGGGCTGAATGGTCAGGTGATCTCAAGTGGGCACGGTCAATGTGGGAGCTGGCTTGCCTGCGATGCAGACAACTCGGTCAATCAGTTACACCGAGTTGAGGCTATCGCAGGCAAGCCAGCTCCCACATTTGATTGGGTTTCCAACCATTAGACCTGGGCGGTGCGCAGTTTTTCACTGCGGCCACGCAGCCATTCCAGGGTCAGCAGCAACAGCACCGAGAAGGCAATCAACAAGGTCGCCGCCGCCGCAATCGTCGGGCTGAGGTTTTCGCGGATGCCGCTGAACATCTGGCGCGGCAGAGTCGCTTGCTCAGGCCCGGCGAGAAACAGCGTCACCACCACCTCATCAAACGACGTTGCAAACGCAAATAACGCCCCGGAAATTACCCCCGGCGCAATCAGCGGCAAGGTCACCCGGCGAAACGCCGTCAATGGCGATGCGCCCAGGCTGGCCGCCGCTCGCACCAGGTTGTGGTTAAACCCCTGCAACGTCGCCGAAACAGTGATGATCACAAACGGCACGCCGAGCACCGCGTGCACCACAATGAGCGAGAAGAAACTGTTGCCCAGCCCCAACGGCGCAAAGAACAGATAACTCGCCACACCGATAATCACCACTGGCACCACCATCGGCGAAATCACCAGCGCCATCACCAGCGCCTTGCCACGAAAATTGCCGCGCGTCAGGCCAATCGCCGCCAGCGTGCCAAACACCATCGCCAGCACCGTCGCAGCCGGGGCCACGATGATGCTGTTCTTCAGCGCGCGCATCCATTCGGCCGAGGCAAAGAAGTCCCGATACCAGTGCAGCGAGAAGCCTTGCAGCGGGTACACCAGGAAACTGCCGCTGTTGAACGACAGCGGTATGATCACCAGCACCGGCAATATCAGGAACAACAGGATCAAGCCGCAGAGAATCCGCAAGCTGTAGAACCACACCCGCTCAACGGGCGACATGTAAGGGTTCAGCATCGCAAGGCCTCCTCAGCTCAGGCGCAGGCGACTGGCGCCCACCAGCCGGTTGTAGATCAAATACAGCACCACGGTCGCCAGCAGCAGCAAGCCGCCCAACGCCGTCGCCATGCCCCAGTTAATGCTGGTATTGGTGTAGAAGGCCACGAAGTAGCTGACCATCTGGTCGTTCGGGCTGCCGAGCAACGCCGGGGTGATGTAGTAACCAATCGCCAGGATGAACACCAACAGGCAGCCGGCACCCACACCGGCGTAGGTTTGCGGGAAGTACACGCGCCAAAAGCTGGCGAACGGGTGGCAGCCCAGGGAAATCGCCGCGCGCATGTACGTCGGCGAGATGCCTTTCATCACGCTGTAAATCGGCAGAATCATGAACGGCAACAAGATGTGCACCATCGAGATGTAGACCCCGGTGCGGTTGAACACCAGCTCCATGGGTTTGTCGATCAGGCCCAGGCTGATCATCGCGCTGTTGATCAGGCCGCCGGATTGCAGCAGCACGATCCACGCCGCTACCCGCACCAGAATCGAGGTCCAGAATGGCAGCAGCACCAGAATCATCAGCAGGTTGCTTTTACGCGCTGGCAGGTTGGCCAGCAGGTAGGCCAGCGGATACGCCAGCAGCAGGCAGATAAAGGTAATCACCAGGCCCATCCAGAAGGTGCGGGCGAAGATATCCAGGTAGATCGCCTGATCCGGCGTGGCCGGTGCCACTTCGCCGAGGTCATCGATGCGATGATCGACTGCCGCCAGCAGGTAGTAAGGCGTGAGGGTGCTGGTATTGCGCCGGATCGCCTGCCAGTACGCCGGGTCGCCCCAGCGTTCGTCGAGGTTTTCCAACGCTTCTTTATAAGAGGCCGGCGCTTCGGTAAACGGCAGCGCCCGCGCGGTTTTGGTCAGCAGGCTGCGGTAGCCGGCCAGTTCCATGTTCAAGCGTTTGGACAGATCGCCAAGGGTCTGGTTTTTGCGCGCCTCGCCCAGGTCCTCACTCAAGGCCAGGTACACCGGCTCGCCCGGCAGGCCACGACCGTCCCAGGCCTTGACCGCCACCACGGTGCGCGGCAAACCACCCACTACTTCCGGGTTGCCGACGCTTTTGTAGAGCAGCGCGACGATCGGCACCAGGAACACCAGCAGCAAAAACAGCACCAGCGGCGCAATCAAGGCCTGGGCCTTCCAGCGATTGAGCCGCTCGGCACGCGCCAGGCGCTGCTTGAGGGTGGGGCTGGGGATGGCGGTGACCATGGTGAACTCCGTAATTCCAAGGTGAATGCCCTGTGAGCCGGGCTTTCTGTGGGAGCGGGGCTTGCCCGCGATGGCATCGACTCGGTGTATCAGAAGCACCGAGGTGTTTGCATCGCAGGCAAGCCAGCTCCCACAGAGGCCCGCTTACACACAGAGGGTTATGCGGTGTTACTTGGCAGCCCAGGAATTGAAGCGCTGCTCCAGCTGCTCGCCGTTATCCGCCCAGAAGCTCACGTCGATCTGCACCTGGTTGGCGATGTTTTCCGGGGTGGTCGGCATGTCCTTCAGGATGTCCTTGGCCAGCAACGGCACCGCCTGGGTGTTCGCCGGGCCGTAGGCGATGTTTTCCGAGTAGGTCTTCTGCTGCTGTGGCTGTACCGAGAAGGCGATGAATTTCTTCGCCGCTTCTGCACGGTCCTTCGCCAGGCCTTTAGGGATGGCCCAGGCGTCGAAGTCGTAGATGCCGCCGTTCCACACCACTTTCAGGTTGCTTTCCTTTTGCACGGCAGCGATGCGGCCGTTGTAGGCCGAGCTCATGACCACGTCGCCGGAAGCGAGGTACTGCGGCGGCTGGGCGCCTGCTTCCCACCACTGGATGTACGGCTTGAGTTCATCGAGTTTCTTGAACGCGCGGTCCTGGCCATCTTTACCGGCCAGCACTTTGTAGACGTCTTTAGGCGCAACGCCATCGGCCATCAATGCGAATTCCAGGGTGTACTTGGCGCCTTTGCGCAGGCCGCGTTTACCCGGGAATTGCTTCACGTCCCAGAAATCCGCCCAGCCGCTCGGTGCTGCCTTGAGTTTGTCGGCGTTGTACGCCAGCACGGTTGACCACACAAAGAAACCCACGCCGCAGGGCTGGATTGCGCCCTTCACGTAGTTGGCGTTGTCGCCGAAGAGTTTCGGGTCCAGCGGCTCGAACATGTCTTCGTCACAGCCACGGGACAGCTCTGGCGACTCCACTTCCACCAGGTCCCAGGACACGCTTTTGGTGTCGACCATGGCTTTGACCTTGGCCATTTCACCGTTGTATTCACCGGCGATGATCTTGCCATTGCCCGCGCTTTCCCACGGTGCGTAGAAGGCTTTGACCTGAGCCGCCTTGTTCGCGCCACCAAAGGACACGACCGTCAGGTCCGGGCCTGCCATGGCCTGTGTCGCGCCCATCAAGCCGATGGCCAGGGCGGTGTATTTAAGGGATCTCAACATTGTTGTTCTCTCCACGTGCAGGGTTGGTGAAGCCAGGGGGCGATCAATTCGCCTCTAGAAGTGGGTCGAGTGCGCGAACGTGCTCGACTTGCCAGCCAATCGGTACCACGTCGCCGACCGCCAGGGCTGGGTCCAGCTCGGCAATCGGTTGTTTCACAAAAAAATCGGCCTTGCCGCAGACTTCCAGGCGCACGCGCACGTGGTCGCCCAGGTAGATAAATTCCGCCACGCGCCCCGAGAATCGGTTCACGCAGCTCTCGCTCGAACCATTCAGGCTCACGCGTTCCGGGCGCACCGAGAGGGTCACCGGGCCGCCGAGCTGGCCGACATTTACCGCCAGCGCCTCGACCTTCTCGCCGCGCGCCAACTCCACCACGCAGCGCTCGCCGGTGTGGCTGTGCAGGCGACCATTGAGGCGGTTGTTTTCGCCGATAAAGTTGGCGACAAAGGTATTTTTCGGCTCTTCATACAGAGTGCGCGGCGCGGCGATCTGCTGGATCTCGCCCTGGTGGAACACCGCCACGCGGTCGGACATGGTCAAGGCTTCGCCCTGGTCGTGGGTCACGTACACCACGGTCACGCCGAGGCGCTGGTGCAGGTGCTTGATCTCCATCTGCATGTGTTCGCGCAGTTGCTTGTCGAGGGCGCCGAGGGGTTCGTCCATCAGCACCAGCTGCGGTTCAAACACCAACGCGCGGGCCAGTGCCACGCGCTGCTGCTGGCCGCCGGAGAGTTGCGCCGGGTAGCGCTGGGCGAAGGCGTCGAGCTGGACCATGCTCAGCACGCGTTTGACCCGCTCGCTGATATCGGTCTTGCTCAGGCCACGCACCGACAGCGGAAACGCCAGGTTCTCGGCGACGGTCATGTGCGGGAACAGCGCATAGTTCTGGAACACCATGCCGATATCACGCTTGTGCGGCGGTACGTTGTTGATGGAGCGCCCGGCCAGCAGAATTTCGCCGGCGGTCGGCGTCTCGAAACCGGCGAGCATCATCAGGCTGGTGGTCTTGCCCGAACCGGACGGCCCGAGCAGGGTGAGGAACTCGCCCTTGCGGATTTCCAGGTTGAGGTCTTTGACGATCAGGTTCTCGCCGTCGTAGCTCTTCTGCACGCCACGAAAGCTGACCAGCACATCATTTGAATCCACCTCGCTCATACCTGCACCTTTGTGTTTTGGACTGCTGTGGCACAAGCGTAGTCCAGGCGCGAGCCCCCGGAAATCGGGGGCCGAGAGAGAATGACATCAGCCGGATGGAAGGTTGGGGGTAGGGATTGCCCTACAGCGATGGCGGGGATGGAACAGTCCGTCAGCAGCGGGCGCCTGAAATAGGTTCAAGGGCCTTGAAACAGGTCGCAAACAGGCATGCGATTAAAGCAGCTTGTGCTCCATCGCGTACTTCACCAACTCGGCCAATGACGTGATATTGAGCTTTTGCATCAAGCGCGCCTTGTGGGTGCTGATGGTCTTGCTGCTCAGCGCCAGTTGCCCGGCGATATCGTTGACGTTGGCGCCCTGAGCCAGGCGCTCGAATACCGAGAACTCGCGCTCCGACAGCAATGAATGCAGTGGCCGGTTATCGGTAAGGCCCACTTCAAACACCATGCGGTCGGCCAGGTCCGGGTCGATGTAACGCCCGCCTGCCGCCACCTTGCGGATAGCGGTCAGCAACAGCGCCGGGTCGCTGTCCTTGGTGGCATACCCCGCCGCGCCGACTTTCAAGGCGCGGGCCGCCATTTGCGCCTCGTCGTGCATCGACAGCACCAGAATCGCCGGCGGGTTACTCAGCGCCCGAATGCGCGCGATGGCTTCCAGGCCATTCACGCCGGGCATCGAGATATCCAGCAACACCACCTCGCACGGCACATGGCGCAAGGTCTCCAGCAATTGTTCGCCATTGCCCGCCTCACCGACCACCAGCAGGTCTTTGGCCAGGCCGATCAGTTGCTTGATGCCTTCTCGAACGATGGTGTGGTCTTCGGCTACCAGTACGCGAATCACAGGGGTTTCCTCTTATAGTCAGGCATCCAGCGGCACCGTAACACTCAGGGTGGTGCCCTCCCCCGGCTCGCTGTGCAGGCTCATCTGCCCGCCCATCATCAACACACGCTCACGCATGCCGACCACGCCAAACGACACCGGCCGCCCTTCGCCCTGGACGAAACCCACGCCGTCATCACTGATGGTCAACCGCAGGTCCGGGCCTTCCACGGTCAATGTCAGTTCGACAGTATGCGCCTGGGCATGGCGCATCACATTGGTCAGCGCTTCCTGAAGAATCCGGAACAGGCCGATGGCCTTGCCGTCGCTCAAGGCGGGCAAGTTGTCCGGGACTTGCACCAGACACGGGATGTGCGTGCGGGCTTCGAAACGCCGGGCTTGCCACTCGATGGCCGAGGCAATGCCGGCGTCGAGAATCGGCGGGCGCAGGGCAGTGGCCACGTCGCGCACCAGCTGGAACAGCTGGGCGATCAAGCGCTTCATGCTGTTCAGCCGCTCGTTCAAGCCGGGGTCGAGTTGCGCATAGGCCAACTCGCACATCGAGGTTTCCAGCTTGAGCACCGTGAGCATCTGCCCAAGTTCATCGTGGACTTCACGGGCAATTCGCGCCTTTTCCTCTTCGCGCACGGTTTCCAGGTGGGCTGACAATTCGCGCAGCTGCGCCTCGCTTTGCAGCAACGCGGCCACGTAGCGACGACGTTCGGTGACGTCATTGAGGTAGACGACCAGGTATTCGCCGTCGGCAAATCGCAAAAAGCTCAACGACACGTCGGCGGGCAGGACACTGCCGTCAGCGCGCAGGCAATCGGTGGCGAAGTTTTGCGGCCCTTCCTCGCTGGCACGCGCGCGCTTCCACAGGTTGAGCCAGCGATCCATGTCCAGGGTCGGGTCGAAATCAATCAGCGGTCGCTCGATCAATGCGCCGGGTGTGTAGCCCAGCATGCTTTCGGCGGCGCGATTGGCGTAGCGCACATGGCTGTCCCAATTGACCCAGAGAATGCCAACGGTGCTTTGGTCGATGGAAAATTGCGTCAGTTGCAGGGCCTCGGCGCCGGCAGCCCGCGCGGCGCTTTCTTCGCGGGCGGCCAGCAGGCTGTGTTCGAGCCCCCGTTGCTGGCGACGTTGCCAGAACACCACGGCCAGGCTGGCGAGCAGGAACAGGCCCAACAGCAGGCAAAGGTTTTGCCACAGGCCCGCAGACTCAGTCAGCCGAGGGTATTTGGGTTGCAGCCAGCGGCTGTGCAATTGGTCGAGGTCGCGGGCCGGTATCGCGCGTAAAGCGCTTTGCATGATGGTTGCCAGTTCCGGCCACTCACGGCGCGTGGCCACCCGCAGCAATTGCGGCAGGCCGATGTCGCCGACAACCGCCAGCCCGGCGAACTCCGCCTCGCCTGACAACCGGCTCAATTGCGCCTCGTCCACCACGGCGTAGCGCGCTTGCTGGCTCACCAGCAATTGCAGGGCCTGGCGCTCCATGGGCACGCCTTGCAGGTTCAGGTTGGGGTAGGTGCTGCGCAGGTAATCGGCCACGGCGCTGGGCATGCGCACGGCGACGCGGGCGTGTTCGTCGAGTTTTTCCAGGTCCACCACGCCGCCGCCGTCGCGAATACCGACGATGTGCTGGGGCACGCGCATATAGGGGTCGGTAAATAACCACAGGCGCAAACTGGCCGGGGTTTGCTGCAAGCCGGGGGCGATGTCCACCTCGCCGTCACGCACGGCAGCTTCCAGTTGCTCCTGACTCGGGAAATTGCGCCACAACAGCTCAATGTTCAGCGCCTTGGCCAACCATTGCATCAATTCCACATTGGCCCCGGACAACCGCTGCAGGCGCCTATCGTATTGTGCGTATGGCGCCTGCAACACCACGCCCACGCGTAGTTCCGGGTGCTGCGCCAGCCATTCACGCTGCTGCGCATCCAATTGCGCCTGCGGTGCGACAGGCGCAGGCGCGGCCGTTGCCATCAAGGCAACGCACAAACAGCCGATAACCAGCAGACAGCGAAAACCCATGATCCACGTCTCACATCACTGACAAATACTGATCAACCCATTAGGCTGCTGGAATCACTTCTGGCCGGGAATTAACGATGCCCTTTATTCACCGTTCGGCACTGCCAGCATTGTGCCTGTCGCTGCTATTTACCAGCGCCTTTTCTGTTCAGGCCGCCGACGCACCTGCGCCCGCCGCCGAGAAGCCGGTTGAACGCCATCCTCTGCCCGAACGTAGCGCAGAAGAAGCCACCGCTCTGGAACGGCAGATTCCACAACAAGAGCAGCAACAATTGCAGGCCGGCAGCGATTCATTTCTGGCCCTGTGGAAACCGGCCAACAGCGCAGAGCCCGAAGGCGTGGTGATTATTGTGCCGGGCGCCGGGGAAAGTGCTGACTGGCCGCAAGCAATCGCGCCATTGCGCAGCAAATTGCCGGACGCCAACTGGGGCACTCTCAGTCTTTCGTTACCGGACGTGAACATGGACACCCTGCCGCCGCGGGTGATGGAAGCGCCCACGGCCGCTGTCGACACCAGCAGTAAAGACGGCAGCACCGCCGCCAAACCTATCGAACAAGCCGCCAGCGCCGAAGCCGATGGCACTGACCCGGCGGTGGTGCCGGGCGCGGATGAGCAGGACAAAACTGACGCCAAGCGCATCTTTGACCGTATCGACGCCGCCGTGGCCTTCGCCCAGACCCAAAGCGCGCGCAGCGTCGTGCTGCTCGGCCATGGCACCGGCGCTTGGTGGGCCGCGCGTTATTTGAGCGAGAAGCAGCCGGCCCAGGTGCAGAAGCTGGTGATGGTGGCGGGTAAAACGCCTGCGGGCCGTCAGCCGAACCTGCAACAACTGGCCCCGGCGCTGAAAGTGCCGACGGCGGATGTGTTTTATCAGGATGGCGAACAGGACCGCAAAAACGCCCTGGCACGCAGCAATGCGGCAAAGCGTGGGAAGAATGAGGGTTATAAGCAGGTGTCACTCAAGGCCGTGCCGGGCGACAGTTCGGCGGAGCAGGAGCAGCTGTATCGGCGGATTCGTGGGTGGTTGAGTCCGCAGGCTGCTGCCCAGTGACCCTGGCCTGATAATCCAATCCACTGTGGGAGCTGGCTTGCCTGCGATGGCGGGCTGTCAGTGACAACTGCTTGGCTGACACACCGCTATCGCAGGCAAGCCAGCTCCCACAGGGTATTGGGTTATCAGGTCGAAACCGAGGTAACTACCGAAAATCCCGTCGTTCGCGAATTAACGTGTAGGCGCTGTGCAGTTCACGCGTTCGCTCGGTCGCTTCACGCACCTGCGCGGGGCTGGCGCCACTGCCGGCGATTTTGTCCGGATGGTGACGGCTGAGCAGACGGCGATACGCGTGCTTGATCACTGACGGCTCGGAGGTGGACGTCACCCCCAGAATCCGCAACGCGTCCTGATAAGCCCCGGCCCGATTGGCCAGCGGCTTGCGCTCCTGAACATAGTCGGACGCCAGTGCCTTGAGCTGCTGCGGTGTCCAGCCAAGCCATTTGCCCCACAGTTCGATCAACTCGCGCTCGGCGTCATCCGCCCTGCCGTCCGCCCAGGCCATACGCCAACACGCACGCAACATGCCTTCGGCGGCATGGGGCTGGGCCTTGAGTAAGCGCAGATAACTGCGCACCCGGTCGGAGCCGGACTTGCCACGGTTGAACGCCGAGATAGCACGGCGCCGGGCCGGCTCGGACATGTCCAGCGAGTGCATCTCCTGGCGCGCCTGCCGGATATGCCCATCCGCGACCCGGCCATTACTTTTGGCCAGGCGCCCCAACAGCACAAACAGCAATTCGTCGTTACGCAATGCCGGGCGCCCACCCAGGCGCTCGCGCAATTGCGCCCAGCTTTGCAGTTGCAGGCGGCGATCCAGTGCCTGCCCCAATAAAGCACCCAACAATGCCCCCGGAATACTGGCAATGGCAAAGCCAGCCCCGGCGCCGATCAGCGTCCCTGGCCACAACATGTTATTGCCCCGCAGTCAGCAGGGTTTCGACCTGCGCCAAGCGTTCCAGCGTACCCACATCAACCCAGCGTCCCGTCATGTGTTCCCCCGTTACCAGACCTTTGGCCATCGCCGCGCGCAGCAGCGGCGCCAGCTTGAAGGCACCGGCACTGCAACCCGCGAACAACTGGGGGTCGAGCACTGAAATGCCACTGAAGGTCAGGTTATCGGCACCGGGCGCGGCATCATGAAGCAAACCCTGATCGAGGTAGAAATCTCCACCGCTGGGGTGATGCGCCGGGTTATCGACCATCACCAGATGGGCCAGCCCCTGTAGCGGCTTGCGCAAGCGGGCGAAGTCGTAGTCGGTCCAGATGTCGCCATTGACCAGCAGGAACGGCTCGCCCCCCAACAGCGGCAGCGCCTTGAAAATCCCGCCCCCGGTTTCCAGGGGTTCACCCTCGGGCGAGTACTGAATGCGCAGGCCGAACTGGGCACCGTCGCCCAGGTAGCTTTCGATTTGCTGGCCCAGCCAGGCATGGTTGATCACGATGTCACTGAAGCCGGCCTTCGCCAACGCCTCGAGGTGATACTCGATCAGCCGCTTGCCCCCCGCCTGCACCAGGGGTTTGGGCGTGTGCAAGGTAAGCGGGCGCATACGCTCGCCCTTGCCCGCCGCCAGGATCATTGCCTTCATGGGTTCGCCTCGTTGGGTTGGCGCAGGCTGGCGAGCAGTTCGCCCAGTTCATTCAACTCAGGACGGTCTGCCAGCACCGCTTCTATATAAGCAAAGAAGCGCGGCACGTCGGCCAGGTAGCGTGGTTTGCCGTCACGGTGGCAAATGCGCGCAAAAATGCCGATGACCTTGAGGTGGCGCTGTACGCCCATCAGGTCGCTGGCACGCAGGAACTCGCCGAAATCCGCCTGAACCGGAATGCCCAGTTTCCCGGCACGCTCCCAGTAACCACGCTGCCACTCCCGCACGCGGGCTTGAGGCCAGCTGAGAAACGCATCCTTGAACAGGCACGTGATGTCATACGTGACCGGACCGTAAACCGCGTCCTGAAAATCCAGCACGCCGGGGTTCGGTTGGCTGATCATCAGGTTGCGCGGCATATAGTCGCGATGCACCAGGACTTTGGGCTGGGCCAGCGCACTGTCGATCAGGTGGTCGCTGACGCGCTGCCAAAGCGCCTGTTGCCGGGTATCAAGCTCGATACCCAAATGCCGGCGCACGTACCACTCTGGAAACAATTCCAGCTCGCGGCGCAGCAAGGCAACGTCATAGCTTGGCAGTGGCGCGTGCATCGGCAATTGCTGAAAAGCCAGCAGTGCGTCGATGGCATCGGTGAACAATGTGTCGGCGTTTTGCTCGTCAATCACGTCCAGATAGGTCTTTGTGCCCAGGTCATTAAGCAAAAGAAAGCCTCGCGGCAAATCTTCTGCATATATTTTTGGCACATTAATTCCCGATTTCGCGAGTAAATCAGCGATATCGACGAAAGGTTTGCAGTTTTCCTGGGGGGGTGGCGCGTCCATGACGACGAAAGATTGATCGCCCCCCTCCCACCTGAAGTAACGCCTGAAACTCGCGTCGCTGCTGGCCGCGGTCAATGTGGCCGGGGGTACGGCACCCCAACCTTGAGCGTTAAAAAGGATCGGTAACTGCTCTTCCAGCCAGACTTCCAGCTGTTGTAAACGTATATCTTGCTCGGGCATTACAAGGGTCTCCGACGGCGCTAGCCGTCAAGCGGGTCATGCTTTATTATCACGCATCTTTTTCAGACCATCGAGAGGCGTGCGGCCCACACCGCGGGCAGATGGCACGCAGGAAGCCCGGACTAATAAGATGGCATTGAAATCCCCCGCGTTTCGTAGAAAATTTCCGTTGCTGGTAACCGGCAGTCTGCTGGCCATGCAACCTTTCGCCACCTCATTCGTGGTCGCCGCGGAACAGTATGACTGCTCAGTCTCTGCTTCGGGTGCCTGGGATTGCGCGCCGAAAACCGCCGCAGCCCCATTACCACCGCGCCCGGTGCATGACGGTGCAGCCGTCAGTGCTGCCGGCGACACGGCCCAGGCCGACGCCGGCGGCAGTGCCGCGGCCGAACCGAAGACCGCGCTGGTCACCGAAGCCAAGGGCCGAGGCCTGCGCGCGCGCAGTGCCGACTACAGCCACCTGGACTGGGTGCCCCGCGATAAGCTGACCGCAGCCCAACTGGCTGAAACCGGTCCTTATTGCTCCGGCGCGTACATCGAGCCGACCCGTCCTGGCATGAACGACAAGACGAACAAGAGCGACGCGCCGACATTCATCGGCGCCAAGGTCTCTCGTTACGAGCAGGAACAGCAAATCGCGACCCTGGCCGGTGACGTCGTCATGCGCCAGGGCAGCATGCAGCTGGAGTCTCAGGAAGCCAATCTGTATCAGGCTGAAAACCGTGGCGAGCTGACCGGCGATGTCCGTCTGCGCGACAACGGCGCCCTGATCGTCGGCGACCATGCCGAAGTCCAGCTCGATACCGGCGCGGCCCAGATCGACAACGCCGAATACGTGCTGCACAAATCGCGTATCCGCGGTAACGCGCTGTACGCCAAGCGTGCTGAAAACGCGGTCATCCGTCTCAAGGACGGTACGTACACCACCTGCGAGCCGGACAGCAACGCCTGGCAGCTCAAGGGCAACAACATCACGTTGAACCCGGCCACCGGTTTCGGTACGGCGACCAACGCGACGTTGCGGATCAAGAACATTCCGATCCTGTACACCCCTTACATCTATTTCCCGATCGACGACCGTCGTCAGTCCGGCTTCCTGCCGCCTAGCTTCAGCACCGGCAGCGAAACCGGCTTCACACTGGTTACGCCGTACTACTTCAACCTGGCGCCGAACTACGACGCCACGTTGTACCCGCAATACATGACCAAGCGCGGCATGATGATGGAAGGCGAATTCCGCTACCTCACCAAGTCGAGCGAAGGCCAGTTCGGCGGTGCGTACCTGAACGACGACAGCGACGAGCGCAAGGGTCAGAGCGATTACGAAAAAACCCGTTATATGCTCAATTGGCAGCATAAGGGCGGGCTGGATTCCAGGCTGTCGACTCGGGTCGACTACACCAAGATCAGCGACCCTTATTACTTCCAGGACTTGAAGACCTACCAGGAAGGGGTTGAGAACCGTGACTTCCTGAACCAGCAAGGTGCGGTAACTTACAACGGCGACTACTACCAGGCTCGCTTGAACGTCCAGGCTTACCAACTGGCGACGATCTCCCAGATCCAGCCGTATGATCGGCTACCGCAGATCACCTTCAACGGTGCGCTGCCGTACCATCCGGGCGGGTTGAACTTCACTTACGAGACGGAAGCCGTTCGTTTTGATCGCGACCTGCAAAACGGTACGTTTACAGACGAAAACGGTGCGATTTCGCCTCGTCTGGATACATTCGTTACAGGCCTGACTCGTGCAAACGGCACTCGCTTGAACGTCGCGCCAGCCGTTGAATACCCGATGAACTGGACCTACGGCTTCATTACGCCGAAGCTCAAGTATGTCTATACCAAGTATGATCTTGACCTTGATGCCACCGGCAAAAACCAGATCATCGCGGCTCAAAATGCAGCAACGGCCTCCAATCCTTACGCTGGTGGTACATTCAAAAGCGACCAGGATCGTGCTGTCCCCATCGCCAGCGTCGACAGCGGCCTGTACTTCGACCGCAACAC
Organism: Pseudomonas sp. PWP3-1b2; assembly: GCF_049896045.1. Lineage (NCBI taxonomy): Bacteria > Pseudomonadati > Pseudomonadota > Gammaproteobacteria > Pseudomonadales > Pseudomonadaceae > Pseudomonas > Pseudomonas sp. PWP3-1b2. The sequence goes on along the minus strand of NZ_JAFCTN010000024.1, from coordinate 58,093 downwards.
GAACTGGTTCGGCAAAGACTATCGCCAGACCCTGGAGCCGCGTGCCTTCTATCTCTATGTGCCTAACAAGGACCAGAGCGATATTCCGGTATTCGACACCAGTGAATACTCGTTCAGCTACGCTTCGCTGTTCCGCGATAACCGCTTCAGCGGGACCGACCGTATTGGCGACGAGAACAAACTGTCCCTGGGTGTCACCAGCCGCTGGATCGAAGACAATGGCTTTGAACGTCAACGGGTTTCCGTGGGCCAGGCCGTGTACTTCAAGGATCGCGAAGTTCAATTGCCAGGCATCCTGGCTTCGGACCGTGCCGACTCACAGTCTGATGTGTCACCTGTCGCCCTGGAATACGAATTCCGCTTTAACCGCGACTGGCGTGCCACTGCTGACTACAACTGGGACACCGAGGAACACAGCGCTCGCTCCGGCAGCGCAATGTTCCACTATCAGCCGGAAGACAATCCGAACAAGATCATCAACCTCGGCTACCGCTATCGCAATGACCAGGTGGTCTACAACCAGCTGACCGGTAAATGGCAGTTCGGCGGTGACTACGGCACACCTGGCACTGAAAACTACGTGAAGGATTACTACAAAATCCAGCAACACGACTTCTCGATGATGTGGCCGATCGTTCCTCAGTGGAACCTGATCACCCGCTGGCAGTATGACTACGCCCGCAACCGTACCCTGGAAGCCTTTGGTGGTTTCGAATACGACAACTGCTGCTGGAAACTGCGCGTCATCAACCGTTACTGGGTTTCCAACGACGAATACAGCCAGATCGCCCCGCTCAACGAAAAGGGTGACCACGGGCTCTTCTTCCAGATCGTCCTTAAAGGACTCGGCGGCCTGACCGGCGCCAAGGTAGAGAGCTTCCTCGACAAAGGCATTCAAGGTTATCGTGAACGTGAAGATCAAGCTTTCTGATTGTCTGCGCCCGCTTGTGCTGGGCGCGCTGTTCCTGGGTACCGCTTCGGCACACGCAGCGGTTCAACAGCTGGATAAAGTCGCCGCCATCGTCGATAACGACGTGATCATGCAGAGCCAACTGGACCAACGGGTCAAGGAAGTTCAGCAAACCATCGCCAAGCGCGGTGGTGGCGTGCCGCCTACCAGCGTGCTGGAACCACAGGTTCTGGAGCGCCTGATTGTCGAGAACCTGCAACTGCAGATCGGCGATCGCTCCGGCATCCGTATTTCGGACGAAGAGTTGAACCAGGCTGTAGGCACCATTGCTCAGCGCAACAACATGAGTATTGATCAGTTCCGCGCCGCTCTGGCTCACGATGGCCTGTCCTATGAGGACGCGCGTGACCAGATCAAGCGTGAAATGATCATCAGCCGTGTCCGTCAGCGCCGCGTGGCCGAGCGGGTTCAGGTGTCGGAGCAGGAAGTGAAGAACTTCCTCGCGTCTGACCTTGGCAAGCAGCAGCTTTCCGAAGAACTGCACCTGGCCAACATCCTGATCTCCACACCGGACAGCGCCAGCGCCGAGCAGCTCAATGCTGCAGCCGCAAAAACCCAGGCTGTTTATGACCGCCTGAAAGCCGGTGCCGACTTCGCCCAGACCGCTATTGCCGTCTCCGGCAGTGACAACGCACTGGACGGCGGTGACATGGGCTGGCGTAAAGCCGCTCAATTGCCGCCTCCGTTTGACCGCGAGTTGAGTGCCATGGAAGTGGGCGGCATCACTCAGCCGGCTCGCACTCCAGGTGGCTTCATTATCATCAAGCTGCTGGGCAAACGCGGCGGCGAGACCTCGCTGAAAGACGAAGTACACGTTCGTCACATTCTGGTCAAACCAAGCGAAATCCGCACCGAAGCGCAAACCAAGGAACTGGCCCAGAAGATCTATGACCGCATTGAAGGCGGTGAAGATTTCGCCACCCTGGCCAAGAGCTTCTCGGAAGACCCGGGTTCGGCGCTTAACGGCGGCGACCTGAACTGGATCGACCCGAAAGCATTGGTGCCGGAATTCCAGGAAGTAATGGCCAAAACTCCGCAAGGCGTTCTGTCCAAGCCATTCAAGACCCAATACGGCTGGCATGTACTGGAAGTCCTTGGCCGTCGTGCCACCGACAACACCAACCAGGCCCGCGAGCAACAAGCCCTGACCGTACTGCGCAACCGCAAATATGACGAAGAGCTGCAAACCTGGTTGCGTCAGATCCGTGACGAAGCCTACGTAGAAAACAAGCTGCCCGCCGCCGAGCAAACAGGCGCCGATCAGGCAACTCAGTGAAACCCAAGCGTTTCGCGGTAACACCCGGCGAGCCGGCCGGCATTGGTCCAGACCTTTGCCTGCTACTCGCCTCGCAACCTCAGCCACACCCCCTGATTGCCATTACCAGCCGCGACTTGCTCATTGAGCGAGCCGCGCAACTGGGCGTGGCTGTCAACCTGCTGGACGTGGCGCCAGGCAACTGGCCCGACCTGCCAGCACCGGCGGGCAGCCTGTACGTGTGGCATACCCCGTTGCAGGCAGAGGTGGTTGCCGGGCAACTGGACAAGGCCAATGCGGCTTTCGTTCTGGAAACCCTGACCCGCGCCGGACAAGGCTGTATCGACGGCGATTTTGCCGGAATGATTACGGCCCCGGTGCACAAGGGCGTGATCAATGAATCCGGGATCGCCTTTTCCGGCCACACCGAATTCCTTGCCGAGCTGACCCACACCCCCCAGGTTGTGATGATGCTGGCCACTCGCGGCCTGCGCGTCGCGCTGGTGACGACGCACCTGCCGCTGCGCGATGTTGCCGATGCCATCACCGCCGAGCGCGTTGAGCGTGTCACGCGCATCCTGTACGCCGACCTGCAACAAAAATTCGGCATCGCCCAACCGCGCATCCTGGTCTGTGGGCTTAACCCGCACGCTGGTGAAGGCGGCCACTTGGGCCATGAAGAAATCGACATCATTGAACCGACATTAGAGCGTCTGCGCCAAGAAGGCATGGACCTGCGTGGCCCACTGCCTGCAGACACTCTGTTTACCCCCAAATATCTGGAGCACTGCGACGCAGTGCTGGCGATGTACCATGACCAGGGGCTGCCTGTGCTGAAATACAAAGGCTTTGGCGCCGCAGTCAACGTGACACTGGGCCTGCCGATCATCCGCACCTCCGTCGACCATGGCACTGCCCTGGACCTCGCGGGCAGCGGCAAGATCGATACCGGCAGCCTGCACGTGGCCCTGGAAACCGCCTATCAGATGGCCGAGACCCGTATATGACTGAGCACTACCAACACCGGGCGCGCAAGCGTTTCGGGCAAAACTTCCTGCACGACGCTGGCGTGATTGATCGCATCCTGCGCTCCATCCACGCCAAGCCCGAAGACCGTCTGCTGGAAATCGGCCCGGGCCAGGGCGCGCTGACCAAGGGCCTGCTTAACAGCGGCGGCCAACTGGACGTGGTTGAGTTGGACAAGGACCTGATCCCGATCCTCAACCAGCAGTTCGCCGGCCAACCCAACTTCAACCTGCATCAGGGCGATGCGCTGAAGTTCGATTTCAACAGCCTGAACGCCGCGCCGAACAGCCTGCGGGTTGTCGGCAACTTGCCTTACAACATCTCCACGCCGCTGATATTCCATCTGCTGAACAACGCCGGGATCATCCGCGACATGCACTTCATGCTGCAAAAAGAAGTGGTTGAGCGTTTGGCGGCAGGCCCTGGCGGTGGTGACTGGGGTCGCCTGTCGATCATGGTTCAGTACCATTGCCGTGTGGAACACCTTTTCAACGTCGGCCCTGGTGCGTTCAACCCGCCGCCGAAGGTCGACTCGGCGATCGTGCGCCTGGTGCCCCACGCTGTGCTGCCGCACCCGGCCAAGGATCACAAGTTGCTGGAACGCGTGGTACGCGAGGCGTTCAACCAGCGCCGCAAGACCCTGCGCAACACGCTCAAGGCGCTGCTGAGCAACGCTGAAATCGAAGCCGCCGGCGTCGATGGCAGCCTGCGCCCCGAGCAACTGGACCTGGCCGCGTTTGTGCGCCTGGCCGACCAGCTGGCCATCCAGCCTGCACCGACAGCGGACTGAAGCACTGTAGGGGCGGGCTTGCCCGCGATGCATGCAACGCGGAGCATCAGCAAGAATGCGTTGATGCAATCGCAGGCAAGCCAGCTCCCACAGACAGCATGTCTGGCCTAGTGCCCTCCTGATGGCCTAGACTGATCCGCATCTGCTGTCCTCCGCTTTTGCTTTTAAGGCCTCTTGCATGTCCGATCCTCGCTATCAGATCGACGTCAGCGTCGTCACCCGCTTCCTCGCGGACCAATCGCAACCTGAACATAACCGTTTCGCCTTTGCCTACACCGTCACGGTGAAGAACAACGGGCTGGTGCCGGCCAAGCTGCTGTCGCGCCACTGGGTAATTACCGACGGTGACGGTCAGGTCGAGGAAGTACGCGGCGCAGGCGTGGTGGGACAGCAACCGTTGATCGACGTCGGCGCCAGCCACACCTATAGCAGCGGCACGGTCATGACCTCCAGGGTCGGCACCATGCAAGGCTCGTATCAAATGAAGGCCACCGACGGAAAACTGTTCGACGCCATCATTGCGCCCTTCCGCCTTGCGGTGCCCGGAGCCCTGCACTGATGGCGACGTACGCGGTCGGCGACCTGCAAGGCTGCCTGGAACCCCTCAAGTGTCTGTTGGAACGCGTAGCCTTCAACCCGGCAGCGGATCGCCTGTGGCTGGTCGGCGATCTGGTCAACCGTGGCCCCGCGTCACTCGAAACCCTGCGCTACTTATATAGCCTGCGCGATTCCCTGGTGTGTGTACTGGGCAACCATGACCTGCACTTGCTGGCGGCCGGCAATAACATTGAGCGCCTGAAAAAGGGCGACACCCTGCGTGAAATCCTTGAGGCGCCGGACCGCTCCCAACTGCTCGACTGGTTGCGCCGGCAAAAACTCATGCATTACGACGAAGGCCGCAACCTGGCCATGGTTCACGCCGGCATCCCGCCTCAGTGGACTATCAAGAAAGCCCTCAAGTGCGCTGCCGAAGTCGAGAGCGCACTGGCCGACGATAACCTGTACACCGTCTACCTGGATGGCATGTACGGCAACGAGCCGGCCAAGTGGGACAACGACCTTACTGGCGTGACCCGTTTGCGCGTGATCACCAATTACTTCACGCGCATGCGCTTTTGCACCGCCGAAGGCAAGCTGGACCTCAAGAGCAAGGAAGGCGCCGACAGTGCGATGCCCGGCTACAAGGCGTGGTTCGCCCACAAGGAGCGCAAGACCCGTGAGACGAAGATCATCTTCGGCCACTGGGCCGCCCTGGAAGGCAAATGCGAAGAACCTGGCGTGTTCGCCCTCGACACCGGATGCGTGTGGGGCGGTAGCATGACCCTGATGAACATCGACACCGGCGAGCGCTTGAGCTGCCAGTGTGAAGCCCCCCTTTCTGTCACACCGCCGGCTGCCGCCAAGCCATAGGAGCCCCCATGAGCGAATTCAAACGTATCCCTCCTGAACAAGCCCAAGCCCTGCGCGAACAAGGCGCCGTGGTGGTGGATATCCGCGATCAGCCCACCTACGCAGTCGCCCATATCAGCGGCGCGCAGCACCTGGACAACGTCAACATCGCCGACTTCATTCGCGCCGCAGACCTCGACGCGCCGGTGATCGTGGCCTGCTACCACGGCAATTCCAGCCAGAGCGCCGCGGCGTATCTGATCAGCCAGGGCTTCTCCGACGTCTATAGCCTGGACGGTGGCTTTGAGCTGTGGCGTACGACCTATCCTGCGGAAATTGCTTGCGGCGAGCCGCAATAATTTTTTTCACATGCCGCTACCCCGCGTGACGCTTGGGCTCGCGCCGATTCTGACGAACGGCGCCGCCAACTAATTTCGTATACCGCCTTTACCTCCTCGATTCCGAACTATCCTTAAGCGCAGGCCATCCGAATCAGGGGAGAGCCGGTACACCGGCGTACGGGTCATCGGTAGCGTTTGAGGATGTTTGGGGGGAAAACAGCCAGGGATAATCACCCATGGCTGCCAGCATCGACTGATTGATCCGGCGTCGGCTCCACGTATCGAGCGAGGTGACGACGTCATGAGTATCTTTAGCCACTTCCAAAACCGCTTCGAGTCCACACAGCAAGAAGAGCTCACGCTGCAAGAGTATCTCGACCTGTGCAAAAAGGACCGCAGCACCTACGCGTCTGCCGCCGAACGCCTGCTACTGGCCATTGGTGAGCCGCAGCTGGTGGAAACCGCCAATATTTCGCGGCTGTCGCGAATATTCTCCAACAAGGTGATCCGCCGCTATCCGGCCTTTGAAGACTTCCATGGCATGGAAGAATGCATTGATCAGATCGTCTCCTACTTCCGCCACGCCGCCCAGGGCCTGGAAGAGAAGAAACAGATCCTCTACCTGCTCGGCCCGGTCGGCGGCGGCAAGTCGTCCCTGGCTGAAAAGCTCAAACAACTGATCGAGAAGGTGCCCTTCTACGCTATCAAGGGCTCGCCGGTTTTCGAATCGCCTTTGGGCCTGTTCAACGCCACGGAAGATGGCGCGATTCTCGAAGAAGACTTCGGCATCCCACGGCGCTACCTCAACACCATCATGTCGCCCTGGGCCACCAAGCGCCTCGCCGAGTTCGGCGGTGATATCAGCCAGTTCCGGGTGGTGAAACTTTACCCGTCGATACTCAACCAGATCGGCGTGGCCAAGACCGAGCCCGGGGATGAGAACAACCAGGATATTTCAGCGCTGGTCGGCAAGGTGGATATCCGCAAACTCGAGGAATTCCCGCAAAACGACGCCGACGCCTACAGCTATTCGGGCGCACTGTGCCGGGCCAACCAGGGCCTGATGGAATTCGTGGAGATGTTCAAGGCGCCGATCAAGGTGCTGCACCCACTGCTCACCGCCACTCAGGAAGGCAACTACAACAGTACCGAAGGCCTGGGCGCGATTCCGTTCACCGGGATCCTGCTGGCCCACTCCAACGAATCGGAATGGCACACCTTCCGCAACAACAAGAACAACGAAGCCTTCATCGACCGGATTTACATCGTCAAGGTGCCGTACTGCCTGCGGGTCAGTGATGAAATCAAAATTTACGACAAGCTGCTGTTCAACAGCTCCCTGGCCAAGGCGCATTGCGCACCCGACACCCTGAAGATGCTCGCGCAGTTCACCGTGCTGTCGCGCCTCAAGGAGCCGGAGAACTCGAACATCTACTCGAAGATGCGCGTGTACGACGGCGAAAACCTTAAGGACACCGACCCCAAGGCCAAGTCGATCCAGGAATACCGCGACACGGCGGGCGTGGACGAAGGCATGAACGGCCTGTCGACGCGGTTTGCGTTCAAGATCCTCTCCAAAGTCTTCAACTTTGACCCGCACGAGATTGCCGCCAACCCGGTGCACCTGCTTTACGTGCTGGAACAGCAGATCGAACAGGAACAATTCCAGGCGGAAACCCGCGAGCGCTACCTGCGTTTCCTCAAGGAATACCTGGCGCCGCGCTACATCGAGTTTATCGGCAAGGAAATCCAGACCGCGTACCTGGAGTCCTACAGCGAGTACGGCCAGAACATCTTCGACCGCTACGTGCTGTATGCCGACTTCTGGATTCAGGACCAGGAATATCGCGACCCGGAAACCGGAGAGATCCTCAACCGCGTCGCTCTCAACGAGGAGCTGGAAAAGATCGAAAAACCGGCCGGCATCAGCAATCCGAAGGATTTCCGCAACGAAATAGTCAACTTCGTGCTGCGCGCCAGGGCCAACAACAACGGCAAAAACCCCACTTGGCTCAGCTACGAAAAGCTGCGGGTGGTCATCGAGAAGAAAATGTTCTCCAACACCGAGGATCTGCTGCCGGTCATCAGCTTCAACGCCAAGGCCAGCAAGGAGGATCAGCAAAAACACAACGACTTCGTCACACGAATGGTCGAGCGCGGGTACACCGACAAACAGGTACGGCTGCTGTCCGAGTGGTACCTGCGGGTTCGTAAATCACAGTAAGGCAGCGACAGGCATGTGCTGCCGGGCCGCTGGCCTGGTAGCACACCGCTTGCCTCTAAGCTTCCAGCTCGCGGCTTGAAGCTTGTAACGTGAAGCTGCCCGGAGGGCTCCCCATGAGCTATGTGATAGACCGACGCCTCAATGGCAAGAACAAGAGCACGGTAAACCGCCAGCGTTTCCTGCGGCGTTACCGTGACCACATCAAAAAGGCCGTCGAAGAGGCCGTCAGCCGCCGCTCCATCACCGACATGGAGCATGGCGAACAAATCAGCATTCCCGGTCGGGACATCGACGAACCGGTGCTGCACCACGGTCGGGGCGGCAAGCAAACCGTCGTGCACCCCGGCAACAAGGAGTTCACCACCGGCGAACATATCCAGCGCCCCCAGGGCGGCGGCGGCGGTAAAGGCCCGGGCAAGGCCGGGAATTCCGGCGAAGGCATGGACGAATTCGTGTTCCAGATCACTCAGGAAGAATTCCTCGAATTCATGTTCGAAGACCTGGAACTGCCCAACCTGGTTAAACGCAACCTCACCGGCACCGACACCTTCAAGACCGTACGCGCCGGGATCAGTAACGAGGGCAACCCTTCGCGTATCAACATCATCCGTACCCTGCGTTCAGCCCACGCCCGGCGTATCGCCCTGTCAGGGAGCAGCCGCGCCAAACTCAGAGATGCCAAGGAAGAACTCGCGCGTTTGAAACGCGAAGAGCCGGACAACTTCGGCGATATCCAGGAAATCGAAGCTGAAATCGAGAAACTCAGCGCGCGCATTCACCGCGTGCCGTTCCTCGATACCTTCGACTTGAAATACAACTTGTTGGTCAAGCAGCCCAACCCCAGTTCCAAGGCCGTGATGTTCTGCCTGATGGACGTGTCCGGCTCGATGACCCAGGCCACCAAGGACATCGCCAAGCGCTTCTTCATCCTGCTGTATCTGTTCCTGAAGCGGAACTACGACAAAATCGACGTGGTGTTCATCCGCCATCACACCAGCGCCCGGGAAGTCGACGAGGAAGAGTTTTTCTACTCGCGGGAAACCGGCGGCACCATCGTCTCCAGCGCCCTGAAGCTGATGCAGGAGATCATGGCCGAGCGCTACCCGGCCAGCGAGTGGAACATCTACGCCGCCCAGGCCTCCGACGGCGACAACTGGAATGACGACTCGCCAATCTGCCGCGACATCCTGATCAACCAGATCATGCCGTTTGTGCAGTACTACACCTACGTCGAAATTACCCCTCGTGAGCACCAGGCCCTGTGGTTTGAATACGAGCGTATCGGCGAAGCCTTTGCCGACACTTTCGCCCAGCAGCAACTGGTCTCGGCCGGCGATATCTACCCGGTCTTCCGTGAACTCTTCCAGCGCAGGTTAGTGTCATGACCGCCAAAAAAGAGCATAAGCGCCAACCGCTTTCCACCGGGTCCGAATGGACTTTCGAACTGATCCAGGCCTATGACCGGGAAATCAGCCGCATTGCGGCGGGTTACGCCTTGGACACTTACCCCAACCAGATCGAAGTGATCACTGCCGAACAAATGATGGATGCCTACGCTTCAGTCGGCATGCCCTTGGGTTATCACCACTGGTCCTACGGCAAACACTTCCTCAGTACCGAGAAGTCCTACACCCGTGGCCAGATGGGCCTGGCCTACGAAATCGTCATCAACTCCGACCCGTGCATCGCCTACCTGATGGAAGAAAACACCATTTGCATGCAGGCACTGGTGGTGGCGCACGCCTGCTACGGGCACAACAGCTTCTTCAAGGGCAATTACCTGTTCCGCACCTGGACCGACGCCAGTTCGATCATCGATTACCTGGTGTTCGCCAAGCAGTACATCATGCAGTGCGAGGAGCGCCACGGCATCGACGCGGTGGAGGATTTGCTCGACTCCTGCCACGCCCTGATGAACTACGGCGTCGATCGCTACAAACGCCCTTATCCGATTTCCGCCGAGGAAGAACGCCTGCGCCAGAAGGAGCGCGAGGAGCACCTGCAGAAGCAGATCAACGACCTGTGGCGCACCATTCCAAAACGCGCCGGCAAGAACAGCGACAAGGACAATGCGCGCTTCCCCGTCGAACCTCAGGAAAACATTCTGTATTTCCTGGAAAAGCACGCGCCATTGCTGGAGCCGTGGCAGCGCGAAATTGTGCGCATCGTGCGCAAGATCGCCCAGTATTTTTATCCACAGCGCCAGACTCAGGTGATGAACGAAGGCTGGGCCACGTTCTGGCACTACACCCTGATGAACGACCTGTACGACGAGGGCCTGGTCACTGACGGTTTCATGATGGAGTTCCTCACGTCTCACACCAGCGTGGTGTACCAGCCCGGCTTTGACAGCCCCTACTACAGCGGCATCAACCCCTACGCACTGGGCTTTGCCATGTACCGCGACATCCGGCGCATGTGCGAACACCCAACAGACGAGGACCGTCACTGGTTCCCGGAAATCGCAGGCAGCGACTGGCTGTCGACCATCAAATTCGCCATGAGCAGCTTCAAGGACGAGAGCTTCATCCTGCAGTACCTGTCGCCCCAAGTGATTCGCGACCTGAAGCTGTTCAGCATCATGGATGACGACCTCAAGGACGATTTGTTGGTGCCGGCGATCCACGACGAACCGGGTTACCGCACCATCCGCGAGACCCTGGCGGCGCAGTACAACCTGGGCAACCGCGAGCCTAACGTGCAGATCTACAGCATCGATGTGCGCGGCGACCGCTCGCTGACCCTGCGTCACCAGCAGCACGACCGCAAACCCTTGGGCGAATCCACCGACGAGGTCCTCAAGCACCTGCATCGGCTGTGGGGCTTCGACATCCACCTGGAAACGCTGCAGGGCGATCAGGTCATGAAGACCCATCACGTGCCGCCACGCACCGATCACAATGACAACGACTACGGCCGCCTGGACCTGGCCGTCGTACATCTCTGATACAGCAAAGCCTCCATCGGCCCTGCACAGGCGGTATCCTGTGCCGCTAATGGAGGCTTTTTCATGAAAATCTACAAAGTCGGCGGTGCGGTGCGTGACCGCTTGCTGGGCATCAAGGTGACCGACATTGATCGCGTCGTCGTCGGTGCCAGTGCTGAAGAAATGCTCGCCAAGGGCTACAAGCCGGTCGGTGCTGACTTCCCGGTGTTCCTGGACCCGAAAAACGGCGACGAATACGCCCTCGCCCGTACTGAACGCAAGACTGGCCGGGGTTATGGCGGCTTTGTGTTTCACGCCAGCCCTGAAGTCACGCTGGAAGAAGACCTGATTCGCCGCGACCTGACTATCAATGCGATGGCGGAGGACGATGACGGCAATCTGACCGACCCTTACCTGGGAAGGCGCGATCTTGAAGCGCGCATTCTGCGCCACGTTTCACCGGCGTTCGCCGAAGATCCGCTCCGCGTTTTGCGCGTTGCGCGGTTCGCTGCGCGTTACGCTCACCTGGGTTTTACCATCGCGCCAGAAACGCTGGAGCTGATGCGTCAATTGAGCGAATCCGGCGAACTGGAAGCCTTGACGCCAGAGCGCAGCTGGAAAGAAATCTCCCGAGCGTTAATGGAAGATCAGCCCCAGGTGTTCATCCAGGTACTGCGCGACTGCGACGCTCTGAAAACCTTGATGTCGGAAGTGGACGCGCTGTTCGGCGTGCCACAACCCGAAACCCATCACCCGGAAATCGACACCGGCGTGCATACCCTGAGCGTGCTGGAACAGGCAGCCCTGCACCAGCAACCGCTGACCGTGCGCTGGGCCTGCTTGCTGCATGACTTGGGCAAGGGGCTGACGCCTGTGGCCAAGTGGCCGCAGCATATTGCCCATGAACATACGGGACTCAAATTGATCAAGGCGGTCAATGAGCGTTTTAAAGTGCCGAAGGACTGCCAGGAGTTGGCGCTGCTGGTTGGCCAATATCACACCCACGGCCATCGTGCGCTCGAGCTGAAAGCCTCGACATTGCTTGAGTTGTTGCAGAGTTTTGACGTGTACCGTCGTCCTCAGCGCTTTGAGGAGTTTGTGGTGGCGTGCGAGATGGATGCCCGGGGCCGCAAGGGTTTTGAACAGCGAAGTTATCCACAGGCGAATTATTTGCGTGGCGCGGCAACGGTGGCGCGCGAAGTGGCGGTGGCGCCATTGCTGGAGAAGGGTTTCAAAGGCCCGGAGCTGGGCGAAGCGCTCAAGCGTGAACGGCTCAAGGCGCTGAAGACCTACAAGGAACAGCACAACGAGTAGCAGGCAAGCCTTTGTGGCGAGCGGGCTTGCCCCGCTCGCCACAGGAGGTCTCGGCGCCTAGAGGAATGCGTCCGGTGTCAGCTGCTGGCCCTGCCATTCAAAGCCGACCGGCGCCAGCACTTGATCGATCTGCGCGTCGCGCCACAACTCAGCCAGGGTTTTACCCGCTTCAGGATGCACACGGTCTGGTGCCATTAACGACAGCGGCCACAGCACAAATGCGTTTTTCAGGATTTCTGCTCGCGGCAGGATCAAACCGTCGAAGTTACCCACCAGCTCGCCATACAGCAGCACGTCGATATCCAGTGGCAACCCTTTACGGTCCGGCGCATAGCGGCCGTTATCGGCTTCAATGAATTTCAGGCGGCGATCCAGTTCCATTAACGGCAAATCGGTCCAGGCCGACACCACCAGGTTGAAGAACGGCCCGCTCTTGATGCCAACCGGCTGGCTTTCAAATACCGCCGAGCAGCGCATTTCGGTCAAAAAGCTCGCCAACGCATCCAGGCCCGCACGTAAGTGGGCCTCGCGCTCGATGTTACTGCCAAGGCCCAGGTAAACCTGTGTTAGCGACATCCGCGCTCGATCTCCACGCCCACGCCCCTGGCGGCCGGCACGGCACCTGGCTTGGTCAACTTGAGGTACAACCAGGGAATCTGGAATTCACTCATCAGCACTTCGGCCAGGCGCTCGGCAAAGGTTTCCACCAGTTGGTACTGGGACTGCTCGGCAAACGCCTGGATACGCATGGACACGCTGGCGTAATCCAGCGCCAGGGTCAGGTCGTCACTGGCCGCAGCCGGGCGGTTGTCCCAGGCGAAGCTCAGGTCCAGGCGCAGGCATTGCTTGATGCCGCGCTCCCAGTCGTAGGCCCCGATCACGGTGTCGACTTCCAGGCCTTCGATAAACACTCTGTCCAAGCACTCTTCTCCGTAGCACGACAAGGGCGCGATGCGCCGTTAGAATCAGGGCGTCCTCGCCCGGAATAGTTAGCATGTTTTGGTTACTGGCGATTCTCGCCTACCTGCTCGGCTCGCTGTCCTTCGCCATTTTGCTCAGCCGCCTGACGGGAAATCCCGACCCGCGAATGAGTGGCTCAGGCAATGCCGGCGCCACTAATATGTTGCGCCTGGCCGGCAAAAAACTCGCCGTACTGACGCTGCTGGGCGACATCTGCAAGGGCCTGTTGCCCGTGCTGATCGCCAGCTTCGCCGGCCTTACCCTGCAACAACAGGCCTGGGTAGGCGTGTGCGCCGTGCTCGGCCATCTGTTTCCGCTGTACTTTCGATTTCGGGGTGGTAAAGGCGTCGCCACGGCAGCCGGCATGTTGCTGGGGATCTACCCGCCGGCAGCGTTACTGGCCGTGCTTGCCTGGCTACTGACGTTCTACCTGACCCGCACCAGCTCATTGGCCGCGCTGATCGCCACACCCTTGACCCTGCCATTACTGGCCTGGCAGGAACCGACCGCGCTGTTGCCGATGAGCGCGCTGACGCTGTTGATCGTCTGGCGCCACCGCGGCAATTTACGCGACCTGTTTGCCGGGCGCGAACGGCATTTTTAAATACGCCGGATGCGCCCGACTCACCCTGAGCCCTCACAACGGTGAAAGCTGCTCCATCGGCCAGCGTGCCTGCACGCTGATCGCCAGGCTTTCGTGCTGCCCGGCCTGCAGGCGCTGGCAACCGGCGTAAGCGATCATCGCGCCGTTGTCGGTACAGAATTCAGGGCGCGCATAGAACACATCGCCCTTCATATCGCCGAGCATCTTTTCCAGCGAAGTGCGCAGGGCCTTGTTGGCGCTGACGCCGCCTGCTATCACCAGACGCTTCATGCCGGCCTGTTTCAGGGCGCGTTTGCACTTGATGGTCAAAGTCTCCACCACGGCCTGCTGGAACGCCAGCGCGATGTCGCAACGGGCTTGATCACTGTCGTCCCCGGCGCTGACGCTGTGTTGCCAGGTATTCAACGCCGAGGTTTTCAAGCCGCTGAAGCTGAACATCAAGCCAGGGCGATCGCACATCGGGCGCGGGAAAGTGTAGCGGCCGGCAACGCCCTTTTCAGCGAGGCGGGCGATTTCCGGGCCGCCTGGATAATTCAGGCCCATCATCTTCGCGGTCTTGTCGAATGCTTCACCGGCAGCGTCGTCCAGGGACTCGCCCAACAGGGTGTATTGGCCGATGCCATCGACCTGAACCAGCTGCGTATGGCCGCCTGAAACCAACAAAGCGACGAACGGGAACTCTGGCGGTGTTTTTTCCAGCATGGGCGCCAGTAAATGGCCTTCCATGTGGTGCACACCGAGGGCTGGAATACCCCAGGCAAATGCCAGCGCTTGGGCGCAAGAGGCCCCAACCAGCAGGGCTCCGACCAACCCTGGGCCGGCGGTGTAGGCGATAGCGTCGATCTCGGTCGGCACGCAACCGGCCTCGTCCAGCACCTGACGAATCAACGGCAGCATGCGTTTGACGTGATCACGGCTGGCCAGCTCCGGCACGACGCCGCCGTAGGCGCGGTGAAGGTCGATCTGACTGAACAGTGCATCGGCCAAAAGCCCGCGTTCACTGTCGTAAAGTGCGACACCGGTTTCGTCGCAGGAGGTTTCAAGTCCCAGTACTAGCATGGGTTTGCGCCTTGTAGAGGCTGAATACGAAGGCGCGCATAATAGTCGCCACTCCCCCTCCCGACTAGCGGTTTTCGATCAGAGGCTTTGCATTCCGGGCAATGAGGGGTTAACATCCGCAACCCTTAAAAACCGACGACCTCAGCCGCGAATTTTTTGCGACGAGAACGTTGATCCCGGTAATGAAAGAAGGTAGCTCTGGATGCCAGCCGTCAAAGTTAAAGAGAACGAACCCTTCGACGTAGCTCTGCGTCGTTTCAAGCGCTCCTGCGAAAAAGCCGGTGTACTGGCTGAAGTTCGTAGCCGCGAATTTTACGAGAAGCCAACTTCTGAGCGTAAGCGTAAAGCAGCAGCCGCTGTTAAGCGTCACGCCAAGAAAGTTCAGCGCGAGCAGCGCCGCGCCGTTCGTCTGTACTAATACACAGACGTTCGTAGCAAGCTTCTGCCAAGCCCGGCCCTCAGCCGGGCTATTGGCATTTGCGCAAATCGTTTGATGCCTCATCGTCGACGCCGCCCATGCGACCGAGACACTGCTTCACACGTCAGGACTGGCTCTTTTGCCAGCGGTGCACGTCTCTTCTGACGAGCCTAACAAGGCTACTGACGAGCACACTTATTTTTTATCAGGCGATCAACAGGTCGACTGCGCCCACCGATGAGCTTCCGAGGCCACTACTGGTCAAGACCGGATGCCTGGGGCAACATTTCCACGTCGAAAACTGACCTGAAATTAACGTCAGTGAATGTTCGGCAGATACACTTCCTGACAACCCATGCAGACGCTAGATGCTCGAGCACTCGGTACGCGCGCTTGAACACTTCACGGGCCCTCATTTACACGCAGTGATGACGAGAACGCCATGGCCGGGCTAATTCCCCAGAGCTTTATTGACGACCTTCTGAACCGCACCGACATCGTCGATGTTGTCAGCTCGCGTGTGCAATTGAAAAAAGCCGGCAAGAATTACACCGCCTGCTGCCCGTTCCACAAAGAAAAAACCCCATCGTTCAGCGTCAGCCCCGACAAGCAGTTCTACTACTGCTTTGGCTGCGGCGCAGGCGGCAACGCCCTCGGCTTTCTCATGGACCACGACAACCTGGACTTCCCCCAGGCGATCGAGGACCTGGCAAAAGCCGCCGGCATGGAAATCCCCCGCGAAGAAAGCGGCCGCCCGCACAAACCCCGGCAGCCCACCGATTCGCCGCTGTACCCGCTGTTGACGGCCGCTGCTGACTTCTATCGTCAGGCGCTTAAAAGCCATCCGCAGCGCAAGGCAGCCGTCGACTACTTGAAAGGCCGCGGCCTGACCGGGGAAATCGCCCGCGACTTCGGTCTTGGCTTCGCCCCTCCGGGCTGGGACAACCTGTACAAGCATTTGAGCAGCGACACGCTCCAGCAAAAAGCCATGATCGACGCCGGCCTGCTGGTGGAAAATGCCGAATCCGGCAAACGCTACGACCGCTTCCGTGACCGCGTGATGTTTCCGATCCGCGACAGCCGTGGCCGCATCATCGCGTTCGGCGGCCGGGTGCTGGGGGATGACAAGCCCAAGTACCTGAACTCCCCGGAAACGGCGGTGTTTCACAAGGGCCAGGAACTCTACGGCCTGTTTGAAGCGCGCAAGAACAATCGCAACCTTGATGAAATCATCGTGGTTGAAGGCTATATGGACGTGATCGCACTCGCCCAGCAAGGCTTGCGCAATGCGGTGGCGACCCTCGGCACGGCCACCAGCGAAGAGCATTTGAAGCGCCTGTTTCGCGTCGTGCCCAGCGTGCTGTTCTGTTTTGACGGCGACCAGGCGGGCCGCAACGCTGCCTGGCGCGCGCTCGAAGCGACGCTGTCGAGCCTGCAGGACGGGCGTCGCGCACGCTTCCTGTTTTTGCCCGAAGGCGAAGACCCCGACACCCTGGTACGCTCCGAAGGCACCGACGCGTTCCGTGCGCGCATCAACCAACATGCGCAGCCGCTGGCGGATTATTTTTTCCAGCAACTGA
Organism: Pseudomonas sp. PWP3-1b2; assembly: GCF_049896045.1. Taxonomy (NCBI): domain Bacteria; kingdom Pseudomonadati; phylum Pseudomonadota; class Gammaproteobacteria; order Pseudomonadales; family Pseudomonadaceae; genus Pseudomonas; species Pseudomonas sp. PWP3-1b2. The sequence continues at coordinate 41,237 of NZ_JAFCTN010000024.1, read as the reverse complement.
CCGAAGAAGCCGACCCGCGCTCACTCGAAGGCAAGGCCCATATGGCCACCCTCGCGGCGCCGCTGATCGACAAGGTCCCGGGCGCGAACCTGCGCACACTGATGCGTCAGCGCTTGCTGGAAATCACCGGCTTGAGCGGCGAAGCGGTCAGCCAACTGGTGCACAGCGCGCCGCAACACGCGCCGCCCGCCTACGACCCCGGCATGGATTACGACGCCATGCCGGATTACTCCGACTTTCACCAACCGCAGGACGCCTACGCGCCCCAGCAGGAGTGGACGCCCAAGAAACCGGGTGCCGGCGGCAAGAAATGGGACAAGAAACCCTGGAGCAAGAATGGCAAGCGCGGTGATCGCGATGAGGCTTACGCCCCGCGAACTCCTGTCGCCGTAGAAGCTCCAACGCTCATTGCCCTGCGCACGCTCATCCACCACCCGCAACTGGCGGGCAAGGTTGAGAGTGCCGACCATTTTGCCAACGCCAGCAACACGTACGCTCAGGTACTGATCGCCTTGATCGAGGCAGTCCAGAAAAATCCTAAGCTAAACTCGATTCAGCTAATGGCGCGCTGGCATGGCACCGAACAAGGCCGGCTATTGAAAGCACTCGCGGAAAAGGAGTGGCTAATTGACGGCGATAACCTTGAACAACAGTTTTTAGACACCATAACTAGGTTATCCGCGGGTCAGCATACGCAGACCCTCGACGAACTCATCAAAAGAGCAAGGCAGCCGGGATTGTCGGCTGAAGAGCAAATTCAGATAGCAAAACAGATGCGCGACCTCTTAAAACAGAATGTTTCAGCATCAAACCCGACCTCAGCTGGCGTGTGAGGTCATAGCTCGGGTATAATCCTCGGCTTGTTTTTTGCCCGCCAAGACCTTCAGTGGATAGGGTGTTATGTCCGGAAAAGCGCAACAGCAGTCTCGTATCAAAGAGTTGATCGTTCTCGGTCGTGAGCAGGGTTACCTGACTTACGCGGAGGTCAACGACCACCTGCCTGAGGATATTTCAGATCCAGAGCAGGTGGAAGACATCATCCGCATGATTAACGACATGGGGATCAACGTATTCGAAGCTGCGCCAGATAAGGATTCTC
>NZ_JAFCTN010000024.1:0-40041 GCF_049896045.1 Pseudomonas sp. PWP3-1b2 | reverse complement strand
CGCTGTGGAGACCGATATCGGTCGTACCACCGACCCTGTGCGCATGTATATGCGTGAAATGGGTACCGTCGAGCTGCTGACACGCGAAGGCGAAATCGAAATCGCCAAGCGTATCGAAGAGGGTATTCGTGAAGTGATGGGCGCAATTGCGCACTTCCCTGGCACGGTTGACCATATTCTCTCCGAGTACACCCGCGTTACCACCGAAGGTGGTCGCCTGTCCGACGTTCTCAGTGGTTACATCGACCCGGACGACGGCATCGCGCCGCCTGCCGCCGAAATACCGCCGCCTGTCGACCCGAAGGCCGTTAAAGCCGACGACGATTCTGAAGAAGACGATGCTGAAGCCAGCAGCGACGACGAAGATGAAGTTGAAAGCGGTCCGGACCCGGTCATTGCTGCCCAGCGTTTCGGCGCGGTTTCCGATCAAATGGAAATCACCCGCAAAGCCCTGAAAAAGCACGGTCGCGCCAACAAGTTGGTGATTGCCGAGCTGGTTGCGCTGGCTGAGCTGTTCATGCCGATCAAGCTGGTGCCGAAGCAATTCGAAGGCCTGGTTGAGCGTGTTCGCAGTGCCCTCGAGCGTCTGCGTGCACAAGAACGCGCAATCATGCAGCTGTGTGTGCGTGATGCACGCATGCCGCGCGCCGACTTCCTGCGCCAGTTCCCGGGCAATGAAGTAGACGAAAGCTGGTCCGACGGCCTCGCCAAGGGCAAAGGCAAATACGCCGAAGCCATTGGCCGCCTGCAACCGGACATCATTCGTTGCCAGCAAAAGCTGATCGCGCTGCAAACCGAAACCGGTTTGACGATTGCCGAGATCAAGGACATCAACCGTCGCATGTCGATCGGCGAGGCCAAGGCCCGCCGCGCGAAGAAAGAGATGGTTGAAGCGAACTTACGTCTGGTGATCTCCATCGCCAAGAAGTACACCAACCGTGGCCTGCAATTCCTCGATCTGATCCAGGAAGGCAACATCGGCTTGATGAAGGCTGTGGACAAGTTCGAATACCGTCGTGGTTACAAGTTCTCGACTTATGCCACCTGGTGGATCCGTCAGGCGATCACTCGCTCGATCGCCGACCAGGCCCGCACCATCCGTATTCCGGTGCACATGATCGAGACGATCAACAAGCTCAACCGTATTTCCCGGCAGATGTTGCAGGAAATGGGTCGCGAACCGACCCCGGAAGAGTTGGGCGAACGCATGGAAATGCCTGAGGATAAAATCCGTAAGGTATTGAAGATCGCTAAAGAGCCGATCTCCATGGAAACCCCGATCGGTGATGACGAAGACTCCCATCTGGGTGACTTCATCGAAGACTCGACCATGCAGTCGCCAATCGATGTCGCCACTGTTGAGAGCCTTAAAGAAGCGACTCGCGACGTACTGTCCGGCCTCACTGCCCGTGAAGCCAAGGTACTGCGCATGCGCTTCGGCATCGACATGAATACCGACCACACCCTTGAGGAAGTCGGTAAACAGTTTGACGTGACCCGCGAGCGGATCCGTCAGATCGAAGCCAAGGCGCTGCGCAAGTTGCGCCACCCCACGCGAAGCGAGCATCTGCGCTCCTTCCTCGACGAGTGATACCAGAACCCCCGGCCCAGGCCGGGGGTTTTGCTTTGTGCAGATTAAATTCTTCGCAGCTCCCCTCCTCCGCAATGCCCGTCTACACTCGAAACATTCCCCGTGCCATAACGAGACCGTTATGCCCAGACTGCCGACCGTGTTACTGCTGTCGCTGCTGACCTGGACCGCAACGGCTGGCGCGTTGACTCTCACTGATGATGAGCGTGGCTGGCTGGCGGACCATCAGGAGCTACGCCTTGGAGTGGACGCTTCCTGGCCGCCGTTCGAATACCGTGACGAAAATGGCCGTTATCAAGGCCTGGCCGCCGATTATGTGCGCCTGATCCAGGACCGCCTGGGCGTGCGGATCAAGCTGATCGAGCCGCCGAATTGGACCGCTTTGCTTGAACAGGCGAAAAACAACCAAATCGACCTGCTGCCCGGCATCATGTCTACTCCGGAGCGTCAAAGCTTCCTGGCCTTCACACGCCCGTACCTCGACTTCCCGATTGTTATCCTCGCCCATAAGGGCGGCGCAAAACCGCGCAATCTCAAGGACCTGTACGGGCTGAAGATTGCCGTGGTGGAGAACTACGCGCCCCACGAATTGCTGCGCACGCACCACCCCGACCTCAACCTGGTCGCCATGCCCAACGTCAGCTCAACCCTGCAAGCCTTGGCCACGGATGAAGTGGACGCAGTGGTCGGCGACCTGGCCTCCAGCGTCTGGAGCCTGCGCCAGCTCAAACTCGATGGTTTGTACGTCAGTGGTGAAACGCCCTATCGCTATCAACTGGCGATGGGCGTGCCACGCGATGAAAAAACGCTGGTGGGCATTTTGGACAAGGTGCTCGCCGACCTCAGCTCAGACGAAACCGACGCTATTCAACAACGCTGGGTGGGCAGCTTCACCGACCACCGCACCTTCTGGGCCGACCTGTTGATGTACGGCCTGCCAGCCGTGCTGCTATTGAGCATCGTGCTCGCCATCGTCATTCGGATTAATCGTCGGCTAAGCTCAGAAATTTCCCGCCGGGTCGCCCTTGAGCAAGAACTGCGCAGCAGCGAATACCATTATCGCGGCCTGGTCGAGAGCCTGTCCGCCATCGCCTGGGAAGCCAACGTCACCGACTTCACCTACAGCTACGTGTCGCCCCATGCAGAGGAGTTGCTAGGCTACCCCCGCGCCCATTGGCTGATCCCGGGTTTCTGGCGCAACATCATCCACCCGGCCGACCTGGCCCGCGCCGAGGCTTATTGCTACCGCGAAACCCGCGCCAACCGCGACCACAGCGTTGATTATCGAGTGATCACCGCCGACGGCCGCTGTTTATGGGTACGCGACATTGTCAGCCTGATCGAGCATGGGCACGAACCCGTGCTGCGCGGCTTGATGATCGACATCAGCGAAGCCAAGCGCACTGAAGAAGCGCTGCAGCTGTCCGAGCAAAAATTTGCTTCGGTGTTCCAGCAATGTCCGGACATCCTGGTGATCGCGCGGCTGTCCGATGGCTGCTTGCTGGAGGTCAACAAAGCCTTTGAAGACCAGATAGGCCTGACTGCCGAGGATGTGGTGGGCAAAACCGCCACCGAGCTGAATATCTGGGCCACTCAGGGCGTCGGCCCGGACCTGCTGCGACGCGTGCAGACCACCCGCATCCGCAACCTGGAGATGCCGTTTCGACGCAGCAACGGCCAAGCCTTTACCGGGCTGATGTCGGCCCAGGCCTTCCAACTCGACACCACCGAAGCCCTGGTAGTGGTGGTGCGCGATATCACCCAGCTCAAGGAAACCCAGCAACAGTTGCAAACCTCTGAAGAGAAGTTTGCCAAGGCCTTCCATGCTTCACCGGACGGCCTGCTGTTGAGCCGACAGCGCGATGGGCTGTTGATTGAAGTGAACGAAGGCTTCAGTCGTCTCACCGGTTTCACCAGCGCAGCATCGCTTGATCAGTCGGCCTTCGAGTTGGGCATCTGGGTCGACCTCAACGAACGCAAACAGATGCTGCAACTGATGCAGCGCGATGGTTTCGTGCAGGATTTCGTCTGTCAGATCCGCCGCGCCGACGGCCAGATTCGCCTGTGCGAGCTGTCCAGCCGCCCACTGCCCATTGGCGATGACAACTGCATGCTGACCATTGCCAGGGACATCACCGAACGCCAACTCATGCAGGAAAAGCTGCAACAGGCCGCGACGGTATTTGAGAGCACCGCCGAAGGCGTATTAATCACCGACACCGGTCAGAACATCAGCGCGGTGAACCGAGCATTCAGTGAAATCACCGGCTACAGCGAAGCCGAAGCATTGGGGCAAACGCCTCGCCTGCTCGCCTCCGGCCTGCACGACAGCGCGTTCTACGCGGCCATGTGGCATCAGTTAGCAGCCAAGGGCCACTGGCAGGGCGAGATCTCCAACCGCCGAAAAAATGGCGAGCTGTACCCCAGTTGGCTGACCATCAGCGCCGTGCGCAACCGCGACCAATTGATCACCCACTTTGTCGCCGTATTTGCCGATATCTCCAGCCTCAAGCTGGCCCAGGCCCGCCTCGATTACCAGGCGCACCACGACCCCCTGACCGGCCTGCCCAACCGCACGCTGTTCGAGAGCCGGTTGCAAGCGGCCCTCAATGGCCATCAGGAAACCGGAAAAAAGGGCGCGGTGCTGTTTCTCGACCTGGACCGCTTCAAACACATCAACGACAGCCTCGGCCACCCGATCGGCGACCTGCTGCTCAAAGACATCGCCGTGCGGCTCAAGGAGCAACTGCGCGACATCGACACCGTGGCGCGCCTGGGCGGCGACGAATTCATCATCCTGCTGCCCGGCCTGCAACAGGCCAGCGACGCGCAGCACCTGGCGAACAAACTGCTCGCCTGCTTCGCCCCACCGTTCCAGGCCGGCGAGCACGAGTTCTTTATCAGCGCCAGCATCGGCACCAGCCTCTACCCCGAGGACGGCACCGACGTCGCCACCCTGGTCAAAAACGCCGACGCCGCGATGTACCGCTCCAAGGCCAAAGGCCGTAACCGCGTCGAATGCTACACCCGCGACCTCACCGCCCAGGCCAACGAACGCGTGGCCCTGGAACACGAACTGCGCCGCGCCATCGAGCGAGATGAGCTGACCCTCTACTACCAACCCAAACTCAGTTTGTTGACCCAGGAACTGATCGGCGCCGAAGCCCTGATTCGCTGGCACCACCCCACCTTCGGTGAAGTGCCGCCAGAGCATTTCATCGCCCTGGCCGAAGAAAACGGCACGATCCTGCAAATTGGCGACTGGGTGCTGGAGCAGGCTTGCCAACAGATGCACGTGTGGAAGGAGGCCTTCGAGGATTTCGGCCCGCTGTCGGTAAACCTTGCCGGCGCGCAGTTACGTAACCCCAACTTGCTGGCACGCATCGAACAGCTCCTGCGGGACTACAAGCTCGAGCCCGGTTGCCTGCAATTGGAAATCACCGAAAACTTCATCATGAGCCAGGCCGAAGAAGCACTGGAAGTGCTGCACCAACTCAAACACCTCGGCGTACAACTGGCCATCGACGACTTCGGCACCGGCTACTCATCCCTCAGCTACCTCAAGCGCCTGCCGCTGGACTTCCTGAAGATCGACCAATCCTTCGTGCGCGGCCTGCCCGACGACCCCCACGACGCCGCCATCGTGCGCGCCATCATCGCCCTCGGCCAAAGCATGCAATTCACCATCATTGCCGAAGGCGTGGAAAACCCCGCGCAACAGGCTTTCCTGGCCGCCGAAGGCTGTGAACAGATGCAAGGCTACATCGTCAGCCTCCCCCTGCCGCCGGAGCTTTTTGCCGAGGGTTTTCTTCATATGCGGGTTTCAGACTTTTCGGATGGCACAGCGGAGAAACCGTCGTTATAATCCGCGACCTGTTACATGGGCCTATAGCTCAGTTGGTCAGAGCAGAGGACTCATAATCCTTTGGTCCACGGTTCAAGTCCGTGTGGGCCCACCAAACAAAAAAGCCGCGCATTGCGCGGCTTTTGCGTGTCTGGCATTGGATTCAAGCAGACAATTCACGCAAAGCCGCCGTCGCCAGGAAACCTGACCGCGATGCGTAGCGTTGATCCTTTTGCACGCGCTCATCAATGCGGTGCAAGAGCTGCTCCGGCAAAGAAGCATTGAACCGTACTGACTTCCCCAAGTACGGAGTGAGGTCAAAATCGACTATCGCCCAGACACCACCGGCATAGTCCGGGTTGTCCAGATGCGCATCAACCTCTTGTGCCTGAGGAAGCTTTTCCTCATCGGCAACCAGCCCTTCCAGGTGCAACGACAGCGCCTCACGCACATTATCCAGCGCTTCGGAGAATGAGGAGCCTGCCGAGAAGCAACCTGGTACATCGGGGACTGTCACGCTGTAGTCCGAATCGGCGTCTTTATGTACTACCACAGGAAATTTCATTACTCCTCCTTTGAATGGGACCCATGGATCCCGTTCAACTCATCAGCCAAAGCCTTCACTTGAGACCTGCTGATTTGAAAATACTGTGCAGAGTACCCTTGGCGATCTCTGACTTGGGATGAGGGACAGTCACACGCCCTCGCTTGCGCGGGTGCTTGAACTGGTGATGACTGCCCTTTACCGCCACCTCAAACCATCCATCTGCAACCAGCAGTTCAATCACCTCTCTGCTTTTCATCGCCCATCCTTCAGTGTGTATATTACACACCGCTATACAATAGGGTGTTTTTTTATACTCACGAAACGCACCAGTGATAAAGCCCGCACAAAATAGGGGCGGGCTCCGAAAGGAACAGATGATGCCGACGAAGTAATCTGCTTCACCAGCAAACATCTGTCAGATTTTGTGCATCACAGTCGCATTGCCTTACGCCACCAGTAACTGACCGCTACTGACCAAAACAAGCCTGTAACATATAGCCCTCTGCCGCCCGCACTGGAGCTCCGCCCTTGCCCGTCCTCGATGAAATCGACCGCCAACTGATCGCTGCCCTGCAGATCAACGCCCGCGAAAGCGTGGCCATGCTCGCCCGTCAGCTGGGTATCGCGCGCACCACGGTGACGTCGCGCTTGGCGCGCCTGGAGAAAACCCAGGTGATCACCGGTTATGGCGTGCGTCTCGGCCAGCGAGTGGTCGACGGGGGTTTGCAGGCGTATGTCGGGATCACCGTACAAGCTCGCTCCGGCAAGGAGGTGCTGCGCCGGCTAAGTGCCATGGCGCAGGTTCAACAGCTGTGTGCGGTGAGTGGCGAGTTTGATTATGTAGCGTGGCTGCGCACCGATTCCCCGGAGCAGTTGGATCAGTTGCTGGATCAAATCGGCAGCGTCGACGGTGTGGAGAAAACCACCACGTCGATCATCCTCAGTAACAAATTGGATCGCGGACAGCCACTCTGATCAACAACATCGTCACTTTGACTGAAATCAATTCAATCCGACGACACATTGCGTCTTAATAACGAGCGCAACGCTCCCTAAACTGGCTGCAATCTTTTCCTATACTCCACGGGTCGAATCCCGCCGAGTCGCCAGTAAGGTCAGCCATGAGCATTCCGTCCAGCAGCATCAGCAAGCCCCAGCGCCACCCTGGCGACGGTAAAAAACCTATCACCATCTTTGGCCCGGATTTCCCGTTTGCCTTTGATGACTGGATCGAACACCCGGCCGGCCTGGGCAGCATCCCGGCCGCCAACCATGGCGCCGAAGTGGCGATCGTTGGCGCAGGGATCGCGGGGCTGGTGGCCGCTTACGAGCTGATGAAGCTGGGCCTCAAGCCGGTGGTGTATGAAGCTTCGAAGATGGGCGGCCGCTTGCGCTCCCAGGCATTTGAAGGTGCGGAAGGCATCATCGCCGAGTTGGGCGGCATGCGTTTCCCGGTGTCGTCCACCGCGTTCTATCACTACGTGGACAAGCTCGGGCTGGAAACCAAGCCCTTCCCCAACCCGCTGACGCCGGCTTCCGGCAGCACCGTGATCGACCTCGAAGGCCAAACCCACTACGCGCAAAAACTCTCGGATTTGCCGGTGCTGTTCCAGGAAGTCGCTGATGCCTGGGCCGACGCCTTGGAAGCCGGCTCGCAGTTCGGCGATATCCAGCAAGCCATCCGCGACCGCGATGTGCCGCGCCTCAAGGAACTGTGGAACAAGCTGGTGCCGCTGTGGGATGACCGCACGTTTTACGATTTTGTCGCCACCTCCAAAGCCTTCGCCAAGCTGTCGTTCCTGCACCGCGAAGTGTTCGGCCAAGTGGGTTTTGGCACCGGCGGCTGGGATTCGGACTTCCCCAACTCTATGCTGGAAATCTTCCGCGTGGTGATGACCAACTGCGACGATCACCAGCACCTGGTAGTCGGCGGCGTTGCGCAAGTGCCGATGGGCATCTGGCGCCATGTGCCGGAGCGCTGCGCGCATTGGCCGCAAGGCACCAGCCTCAGCTCGCTGCACCGGGGCGCGCCACGGGCAGGCGTGAAGCGCATTGCCCACGCCGCCGATGGCCGTTTCGCGGTGACCGACAACTACGGCGACACGCGTGAATACGCCGCCGTGCTGACCACCTGTCAGAGCTGGCTGCTGACCACCCAGATCGAATGCGACGAAACCCTGTTCTCGCAAAAGATGTGGATGGCCCTGGACCGCACGCGCTACATGCAGTCGTCGAAGACCTTTGTGATGGTCGACCGCCCGTTCTGGAAAGACAAAGACCCGGAAACCGGCCGCGACCTGATGAGCATGACCCTCACCGATCGCCTGACCCGTGGCACCTACCTGTTCGACAACGGTGACGACAAGCCCGGCGTGATTTGCCTGTCGTACTCGTGGATGAGCGATGCGTTGAAGATGCTGCCCCAGCCTATCGACAAACGCGTGAAGCTGGCCCTTGATGCACTGAAAAAGATCTACCCGAAAGTCGACATCAAGGCGCGCATCATCGGCGACCCGATCACTGTTTCGTGGGAAGCCGACCCGCACTTCCTCGGGGCCTTCAAAGGCGCGTTGCCCGGCCACTATCGCTACAACCAGCGCATGTATGCGCACTTTATGCAGAAGGACATGCCTGCCGAGGAACGCGGGATTTTCATCGCCGGTGACGACGTATCCTGGACCCCGGCATGGGTCGAAGGCGCGGTGCAAACCTCGCTGAACGCGGTGTGGGGCATCATGACTCATTTCGGTGGCAGCACCCACGCAGAAAACCCGGGCCCGGGTGATGTATTCGACGATATCGGGCCGATCGCCCTCGCCGATTAAGGAGCTGACCATGCGCGTCGCCTTGTACCAATGCCCGCCGCTGCCGCTGGATGTAGCGGGCAACCTCGCGCGCTTGCACCCGCTGGCGCACGAGGCGTCCGATACTGATGTACTGGTGTTGCCGGAGATGTTTCTTACTGGCTACAACATTGGGGCCGAAGCGGTCGGTGCCTTGGCCGAGGCGCCGGACGGCCCCAGCGCGCAGGTGATTGCCGAGCTGGCGAAAAGCGCCGGGCTGGCCATTCTGTACGGTTACCCGGAGCGGGCCGAGGACGGGCAGATCTACAACACCGTGCAACTGATCGACGCCCACGGCGAGCGCCTGTGCAATTACCGCAAGACGCATCTGTTTGGCGATCTGGATCACTCGATGTTCAGCGCCGGGGAAGATGACTTCCCTTTGGTGGAACTCAACGGCTGGAAGCTGGGCTTGCTGATCTGTTACGACCTGGAGTTCCCGGAGAACGCCCGCCGCCTGGCCCTGGCCGGTGCTGAAGTCATCCTGGTGCCCACGGCCAATATGGTGCCGTTCGACTTTGTCGCCGACGTCACCGTGCGAGCAAGGGCGTTCGAAAACCAGTGCTACGTGGCCTACGCCAATTACTGCGGGCACGAAGGCGAAATTCAGTACTGCGGGCAAAGCAGTATCGCCGCGCCCAACGGCCAGCGGATTGCACAGGCGGGGCTGGATGAATCGTTGATTGTTGGCACGCTGGATCGCCAATCGATCATCGACGCTCGCGCCACCAATCACTACCTGCAAGACCGGCGGCCCGAGCTGTACGGAGCACTGCACAAGCCCTGATCCAGCCGGTTTGTTAACATGGCCACATTCTACGTTTCGGAAGTGTCCATGCCTGCGCCGGCCCACCCTCACCACCTTCACCTGACCCTGGCCAATGGCCTGCGGGTTTCCCTGCGCCATGCGCCGCGCTTGAAGCGCTGCGCGGCGGTTTTGCGGGTGGCGGCCGGCAGCCATGATGTGCCTTTGGCGTGGCCGGGGCTGGCACACTTTCTGGAGCATCTGCTGTTTCTGGGTACTGAGCGGTTTCCTACCGGCGAAGGGTTGATGGCTTACGTTCAGCGCCACGGTGGGCAGGTCAACGCCAGCACCCGTGAACGCACCACGGAGTTTTTCTTTGAACTGCCGGTGGCGACGTTTACCGGTGGCCTGGAGCGGCTGGCGGACATGCTGACCCATCCTCGCTTGGCGATCGACGATCAACTGCGTGAGCGCGAAGTACTGCAGGCGGAGTATGTCGCCTGGTCCCAGGACGCTACGGCGCAGCAGCAGGTTTCTTTGCTGGAAGGCTTGGCATCGGACCATCCGTTGCGGGGCTTTCATGCGGGTAACCGGGACAGTCTGCCGGTGGAGCGTGAGACATTTCAGCAGGCACTGCGGGAATTCCACGCGTACTTCTACCAGAGCGGGCAGATGACTTTAAGCCTTGCCGGCCCCCAGCCATTGGAAAAGCTGGAAGCGCTGGCTCAAGCGTTCAGCGGGCAACTGACCTCGGGGCCGTCGCGCCCTCAGACTAGCCCGCCCGCGTTGATGCCCACTCAAGCGCCGAGCTATCAGCACACCGCCAACAATCACCTGCACCACGTCATCACTGGGGACGCGCCCCGCGAAGCCCTGGACTTTCTCTGCACCTGGCTGAATGCCTCGGCGCCCGGCGGCTTGCTCGCAGAACTGAAAGCACAACAACTGGCCACCGCGTTGCAGGCGTCGGTGCTGTATCACTTCGCTGGGCAGGCAGTGCTGGATATTGATTTCACCCTCGGTACAGGGGTTGATTCGGCGACACGAATTGAGGCGCTTCTGCACGACTGGTTGAGCTTTTTCGCACAGAGCGATTGGGCATCACTGCGCGAAGAATTCGCGCGGGTAAACGCTCGTCAGCAGCAGGTACTGGGGCCGCTGGCCTTGGCTCGGCATGACCGGGAGGACCTTTCAGAACACGGCGTCGTCGCCCTCAACGGCCTGCTTGAGTCACTGCGTTTGCAACCCGCTCAGCGCACGTGGCAGTTACCTGCGAACAACCCATTCCTGCGCCCACCGGTAAAGGACGATCGCGCGGGCTTGATTCGCGGCCAAACCAGCGCCCACCGTGGTTTGCGCACCTTTGCGCAGGACCGTTCACGGGGGCGGCGGGACGTTTCTGCAATCACATTCAGCGAGGCACTGGCGAATCACAGCGAGGAAGGCGCGCTGTATCTGCGCTGGCGGTTCGACGCCACCGCCCCTGCCGGGTTGGAAAGCACATTGCAGCCGTTGCGCGAAAATGCCCGTCAGGCAGGCGTCGACATCGCGTTCGAACGCATTGCCAATGATTGGCTAGTGAAACTGGTGGGCCTGCATGAACCCATGCCGGCCGTGCTGGAAGCGTTGGCACAGAGCCTGAGTCAGCCACTGGAAGTACCGGCCGCAGCGACACCCATGATTGCCATTCGGGAATTGCTCAAGGCATTACCGGGTTGCTGTGCAGCTCATTCCGAGCAAAGTGAGACACTCGCTTCATGGGCCACCGCACGCTGGCAAGGCCTTGGCGTGGGTTTACCTCCCGCCTGCGAAGCGGCAATCAAAACCGCTGCGGCGCGCCTGCCTGGGCTGCCAGCAACCAGTGAATACACAGCCCCCGCCATCGACGGCCAGCACCTTTGGCACGAGGTGAAAACCGACGCGAGCGAAGCCGCATTGCTGCTGTTCTGCCCGACCCCGACTCACTCTTTGGCCGATGAAGCCGCCTGGCGCCTGCTTGGGCATTTGCTCCAGGGGCCGTTCTACCAACGCCTGCGTGTGGAACTGCAAATCGGCTACGCGGTATTCAGCGGCATCCGCCAGATCAACGGGCAAACCGGGTTGGTGTTTGGCGTGCAATCGCCCAGCGCTTCTCTGGAGGGAATCCTCGACCACCTGCAAAACTTCCTGAAGCAGGTGCCGTCGTTGATCGAAAATAGCACCGATTTGGGCAACAGCAACTTGGCGCAACAATTCACCGAATTGCCCCTCGCCCAGGCCGCCGACCTGCTCTGGCACGCACACCTGGCGGGCCATCCGTCGAATTACCTGGATCAGCTTCAGCAACTGATCAAAACCTGTACCCGCGAAGCGTTAACGCACGCCGCCAGGCAACTCAACGGCGCCACAGGCGGCTGGCGCTGCGTGGCAAATGGCCCGCGCCCGTCGATTTTTTAACAAATCGCCGGCTGATCATTGCCAGCCGTGCAACAGGCTTTTGCCATCAAGACAGCGCTAACTTGAAAAGAATTGAGTAATATTCCCACGCACCATCTGAACATCTCCGACCGGAGGTGGACTATATGTATTGCTTGGTAGTGAAAGTCCCATCCCTTGATAGGAGTATGAATATGACCTGGTCCAAACCTGCTTATACCGATCTGCGCATCGGCTTCGAAGTCACCATGTACTTCGCCAGCCGTTGATCGGCTGAGTACTACAACGCCTCGGTTCGCCCGGGGCGTTTTTGTTTTGAGCTTTGCGTGATGGAGCAATCATGTTTGTCCAGATTCTAGGTTCCGCCGCCGGCGGTGGCTTCCCGCAGTGGAACTGCAACTGCGTGAACTGCGCAGGTTTTCGCGACGGCAGCCTGCGGGCTCATGCGCGCACACAGTCATCCATCGCCATCTCCGACGACGGTGTGAACTGGGTACTGTGCAATGCCTCGCCGGATATTCGTGCGCAACTGCAAGGCTTTGCGCCAATGCAACCCGGCCGCGCGCTGCGTGACACCGGGATCAGCGCGATCATTCTGATGGACAGCCAGATCGACCACACCACCGGCCTGTTGAGCCTGCGCGAAGGCTGCCCGCACCAGGTGTGGTGCACCGACATGGTCCATGAGGACCTCAGCACCGGCTTTCCGCTGTTCACCATGCTCACCCACTGGAACGGCGGCCTGGCCTGGCACCGCATCGAGCTGGACGCCAGTTTCACCATACCGGCGTGCCCGAACTTGCGTTTCACCCCGCTGCCTCTGCGCAGCGCCGCGCCGCCTTACTCGCCACATCGCTTCGACCCGCACCCGGGCGACAATATCGGCCTGATCGTCGAAGACCTGCGCACCGGCGGCAAATTGTTTTACGCCCCTGGCCTGGGCAAAGTCGACGCGCCACTGCTTGAGATCATGGCCGGCAGCGACTGCCTGCTGGTGGACGGCACGATGTGGGACGACGATGAAATGCAGCGTCGTGGCGTCGGCACCCGCACCGGGCGCGAGATGGGCCACCTGGCGCAGAACGGCCCCGGCGGCATGCTCGAAGTGCTTGAACAACTGCCCGAGCAGCGCAAAGTGCTTATCCACATCAACAACACCAACCCGATCCTCGATGAAGATTCCCCCGAGCGAGCGGAACTGGTGCGGCGCAATGTCGAAGTGGCTTACGACGGCATGAGCATTGAATTGTAGGAGCGAACCACATGACTGACACGCCATTAACCCCTGTTGAGTTCGAAGCCGCCTTGCGGGCCAAAGGCGCCTTCTACCATATCCATCACCCGTACCACGTGGCGATGTATGAAGGCCGCGCCACCCGCGAGCAAATCCAGGGTTGGGTCGCGAACCGTTTTTACTATCAGGTGAACATCCCGCTGAAAGACGCGGCGATTCTGGCCAACTGCCCGGACCGCGAGATCCGTCGCGAATGGATCCAGCGCCTGCTGGACCACGACGGTGCGCCCGGTGAAGACGGCGGGATCGAAGCCTGGTTGCGTCTGGGCCAGGCGGTCGGCCTCGACCCCGATCAGTTGCGCTCCCAGGAACTGGTGCTGCCTGGCGTGCGTTTCGCCGTGGATGCCTACGTCAACTTCGCCCGCCGCGCCAGCTGGCAGGAAGCCGCCAGCAGTTCACTGACCGAGTTGTTCGCGCCGCAGATCCACCAGTCGCGCCTCGACAGTTGGCCGCAGCATTACCCGTGGATCGACCCTACCGGCTACGAGTATTTCCGCACTCGCCTGGGCCAGGCCCGACGCGATGTGGAACACGGTTTGGCAATCACTCTGCAGCACTACACCACCCGCGAAGGCCAGGAGCGCATGCTGGAGATTCTCCAGTTCAAACTCGACATTCTGTGGAGCATGCTCGACGCCATGAGCATGGCCTATGAACTCAAACGCCCGCCGTATCACAGCGTGACCGAGCAGCGGGTCTGGCATAAAGGGATCACCCTATGAGCTTTGATCGCAGCCGAAAACCGACCTGGCGCCAGGGCTATCGCTATCAGTACGAACCGGCGCAAAAAGGCCACGTGTTGCTCTACCCCGAAGGCATGATCAAGCTCAACGACAGTGCCGCGCTGATCGGCGGCCTGATCGACGGCGAGCGTGACGTGGCTGCCATCATCGCCGCGCTGGATAAGCAGTTCCCCGGCGTGCCTGAGCTCGGTGAAGACATCGAGCATTTCATGGAGGTCGCCCGTGCTGAGCACTGGATCACTCTTGCCTGAAAAACCGCCCATCGGCCTGCCGCTGTGGCTGCTCGCCGAGCTGACGTACCGCTGCCCGCTGCAATGCCCGTACTGCTCGAATCCACTGGATTTCGCCGAGCAGGGTAAAGAGCTGAGCACCGAACAGTGGATCAAGGTATTTCGCGAAGCGCGGGAGATGGGCGCCGCGCAGCTGGGCTTTTCCGGCGGTGAGCCGTTGGTGCGCCAGGACTTGGCTGAGCTGATCGCCGAGGCACGCAAGCTTGGGTTCTATACCAACTTGATTACTTCCGGTATTGGCCTGACCGAGCAGAAAATCAGCGACTTCAAAAAATCTGGCCTGGACCATATCCAGATCAGCTTTCAGGCTAGCGATGAACAGGTGAATAACCTGCTGGCCGGCTCGAAAAAAGCCTTCGCACAAAAGCTCGAAATGGCCCGCGCAGTGAAGGCCCACGGCTACCCGATGGTGCTGAACTTTGTGACCCATCGGCACAATATCGACAAGATCGACCGCATCATTGAGCTGTGCATCGCGCTGGAAGCAGACTTCGTCGAACTCGCCACGTGCCAGTTCTACGGTTGGGCGCAGCTTAATCGTGTGGGGTTGTTGCCGACTAAGGAACAGCTGGTGCGCGCCGAACGGATTACCAACGAATACCGCGCCAAACTCGAAGCCGAAGGCCATCCGTGTAAGCTGATTTTTGTCACACCGGATTACTACGAAGAACGCCCAAAGGCCTGCATGAATGGCTGGGGGAGCATTTTTCTGACCGTCACACCGGACGGAACCGCCCTGCCCTGTCATGGCGCCCGACAGATGCCGGTGCAATTTCCCAATGTGCGCGACCACAGCATGCAGCACATCTGGTACGACTCGTTTGGCTTCAACCGCTTTCGCGGCTACGACTGGATGCCCGAGCCCTGTCGCTCATGCGACGAAAAGGAAAAGGACTTCGGCGGCTGTCGCTGCCAGGCATTCATGCTCACCGGCGACGCCAGCAACGCCGACCCGGTGTGCAGCAAGTCCGAGCAGCACAGCATCATCCTGCAAGCACGGGAAGAAGCCGAACACGCCACCCAGACCATCGAGCAGTTGGCCTTTCGCAACGAGCGCAATTCACGGCTCATCGCAAAAGGCTGACAGCCTCAGCGCTTGGCGATGATGTACACCGCGTGGATGATGCCTGGGAAGTAACCGCACAAGGTCAGCAGAATATTCAGCCAAAACGCGCCGGCAAAACCCACTTGCAGGAACACACCCAATGGCGGCAGCAGAATGGCGATGATGATACGAATAATGTCCATGGGTCAGCTCCAAAAAGTCGGCTCGTGTGAGCCGTGTAGCTAATCGACCTTGGCGGTTCGTGAGGGTTCAGTGGGATCTGGCACTCCGCCATCTTGTAATCCAAAGAAAAAAACGCCCCCAGCCAAAAGAATCAGGCTGAGGGCGCCGCGTATGCCGCGAGACGGTTCAGGAAACAGGTTTAAACCGCGATGCCCTTGCGGCATTGCAGTTGAGCGGTGCGTACACGCGCAAAGGCTCGCCCCAGGCGCAGGAGCATTTCGTCGATGTGGCTTTTGCTGACGTTCAGGGCGGGGGTAAAACGCAAACAGTTGGGCTGCGGTGCGGTGAGGATCAAACCTTCGTGCAGCGCAGCCTTTACCACAGCATCCGCAGAATCGTCTGACAGGGTCAGGCCCCACATCAGCCCGTTGCCGCGCAATTGCCCGTGGTCGTAACGATAGGCCAGCCGCGAGAGGCCCTCGCCCAGGTACAGGCCGGATTCGCGGACGTGCTCAAGAAAGCCGCTGTCCAGCACCGCGTCGAGGACTGCGACGCCGACGGCCGCCATCAGCGCGTTGCCGTGATGCGTACCTTCCAGCTCACCCACTTCAAAGCAACAGGCCTTGCCTCGCGCCAAAAGCGCCGCCAACGGCACGCCACCGCCCAGGCCTTTGCCGAGGGTGATGATGTCGGCGCGTACGCCGTACTGTTCCTCCACGAGCAGGGAGCCACAGCGGCCAATGCCCGTTTGCACTTCATCGAGGATCAGCAAAATGCCCAGTTCGCGGCACAGCCGTTCAACACCTTTGAGGTAGTGCTCGGTCGCGGGGATTACGCCGGCTGCGCCCTGAATCGGCTCCAGCAGGATGGCGACTGTTTGTGCATCGACCGCAGCGTGCAAGGCCGGCAGGTCGTTAAAGGGAACGTGGCTGAAGCCCGGCAGTTGCGGTTCGAAACGATTGTCGCGCGAGCCTGCCGACGCCGACATCGCGGCAAGGCTGCGGCCATGGCAGCCACCGCTGGCGGTAATGATGTGGTGAGCGCCGCCGCGATGCAGCTGGCCCCATTTGCGCGCCAGCTTGATCGCGGCTTCACAGGCCTCCGCGCCGCTATTGAGCAGGTACGCCTGGTCGCTGCCGGTGTGATGGCACAGGCGGTCGACGAGGTTGAGTTGCGCTCGGTTGTACACGCCAATCCCGGGGTTGATCAACACGTGCATCTGCTCGGCCAAGGCGCCGAGTACTTCGGGCGAGCTGTGGCCGAGGCTATTGGCGGCGGCGCCCTGACTGAAATCCAGGTAGGCACGGTCATCGCTGTCCGACAGCCACGACCCTTCACCGCTGACGAACACGTGCGGCGGGCGCGCCACCGTGGGCATCAGGCATTCGCTGGAAAGGTCATCGCGCGGGGCATCAAGGATCAGATCGTCGAGGCTTGGCGTGGGGCGGCGAAACAGGTTCACAGTTCACCTCTTTCGGCAACCGGACCTTCGTCGTTAACCCCTGCCAACCCTGCCTGGAGGTTTGTTGCCTTGCCTATGCAAATGCCGTCAACATAAACGTTATTCATTGCCCAATCCGGCCCTGTAAGCCCTGCGAATTGGCGCTAGACTAGGCGTCCAGGGGGCCAACGGCCATTTCGATTTTCCAGCTTTTTCGATAAGTAAGTCTTATGGATTTCAAGCAACTGCGTTATTTCGTCGCGGTGTATGAGGAAGGCCACGTAGGCCGTGCCGCAGAGCGCCTATCGATCTCTCAACCGGCTCTGTCGCAGCAAATTCGCCAGCTGGAACAGAACCTGGATGTCGGCCTGTTTGAGCGCAGCAGCAAGCGCCTGTTGCCAACGCTGGCCGCGCATACGCTGTACAACCACGCGCTGCCGCTGATCGATGGCATGCAACAGGCCGTCGAAGCCTTGCGCAACTTCAAGGGCCAGGCAATGCGCACGCTGGCCATCGGCGTGCTGCAAACCGTGCACACCAGCCTGGTCCCGCAAATGCTGGAGCGCGTGCGCAAGGCACAGCCCCATCTTGTGGTGCAGATTTACGAATTGACCGGGCTTGAGATTGAACGGCGCTTGCTCAATGGCTCGCTGGATATCGGCATCAGCTATTTGCCGCCACGCCAGCCGGGCTTAACGGGCGTGCTGTTGTATGAAGATGAGCTGAAGGTGGTGATCCCTGAAGACCATCCGTTGCGGGCGTTCAAGAAAGTCTCACTGAAACAGGCGGCCGAGTTGCCGATGCTGCTGTTGGGGGAGGAGTTTCAGGTCCGGCAGATCTGGCAAGGCCAGCTGGCAAACCTGGGGCGCCGCCCGCAAGTGCAAGCAGAGCTGAATACGATGGTGGGGATTCTCGATAGTTTGCCCCATACCAAGCTGGCAACGGTGCTGCCAGGGCGCTCCCAGGACATACACAACAGCAAGGCATTGCTCTGGAAGCCCTTGAGTGAGCCGAGGGTGCCGCTGAAAGTGGGTTTGGTGTGCCGCGATGTGCAGCGCCAGCAGGCGACGGTGGCGCTGCTGCGCACCTTGCTGGAAGACGTGATGAATGCCCCGCAGGCAACCGCCTGACTTTTTCGCGGGCAAAAGAAAACCCCGCCGAAGCGGGGCTTTGCAGACTGTTTCCCTGACATCCATTTCACTCCGCCATCCTGGCAGAATCCTACGTGTCCCTGTTGTTTCTTTGCGCTTCCTGCGCGACGTCCATGTGAAGTAGATTATCCGTGGATCCAATTTGGCGATAGAGGACGAATAGCAGCACGTCGTGTAAGAGATTGCTTACACGGCCTTCACGCCCTTAAAACAGGGCCTCGTCCATCAGGAACAGCGATTCACTGCCGGCTTTTACCGATGCACTCAGCGAATGAATACGTGGCAGCAGGCGAGCGAAGTAGAAACGCGCGGTGCCCAGCTTGCTGGCGTAGAAGTCTTCCTCGGCTTCTTTGCCAAACGCCGCCGCTGCCATGCGTGCCCACATGTAGGCGTACGCCATGTAGCCAAAGGCGTGCAGGTACTCCACCGACGCAGCGCCAATTTCATTCGGGTTGGTGTGGGCGCGGTCCAGCACCCAGGCAGTCAACTCATCGAGGTTATCCACCGCCGCGCTCAGCGGTCGGGTGAATTCGCCCAGTTCAGCACCTGCCGTGGCGATGAACTGGCGGATCTCGTCGGCAAACAACGTGTAGAACTTGCCGTTACTGCCAACGATTTTACGCCCGACCAAGTCCAGGGCCTGAATGCCGTTGGTGCCTTCGTAGATCTGCGTGATGCGCACATCCCGAACAAGCTGCTCCTGGCCCCATTCGCGGATGTAGCCGTGGCCGCCAAATACTTGCTGGCCCAACACGGTGGTTTCCAGGCCGAGGTCGCTGAGAAACGCCTTGGCGACTGGGGTCAGCAACGCCACCAGGTTATCGGCGCGCTCGCGGGCAGCGGCATCTTCGCTGAACTTGGCGATGTCCAGTTGCGTCGCCACATAGGTGGAGAACGCCCGGCCGCCTTCGTTGGCAGCTTTCATGGTCAGCAGCATGCGCCGCACGTCCGGGTGCACGATGATCGGGTCGGCGACTTTGTCCAAGGCCTTGGCACCGGTCGGTGAACGGCTCTGCAGGCGGTCGCGCGCGTATTCAATGGCATTCTGGTAAGAACGCTCGCCCGACGCCAGGCCCTGAATGCCCACCCCCAAACGCTCGTAGTTCATCATGGTGAACATCGCCGCCAAACCACGGTTTGGCTCGCCCACCAGATAACCCACGGCAGCGTCGAAGTTCATCACGCAGGTCGCGGACGCCTGAATGCCCATTTTGTGTTCGATGGAGCCGCAGGTCACCGGGTTACGCGCGCCCAGGCTGCCGTCGGCATTGACCATGAACTTCGGCACCAGGAACAACGAAATGCCCTTGGGCCCGGCCGGTGCGTCCGGAAGCTTGGCCAGCACCAGGTGGATGATGTTTTCGGTGAGGTCGTGCTCGCCGCCGGTGATGAAGATTTTGGTGCCGCTGATGGTGTAGGAACCGTCCGCCTGAGGCTCGGCCTTGGTGCGGATAATCCCCAGGTCAGTACCGGCATGCGCTTCGGTCAGGCACATGGAGCCGGCCCACTCACCGGAGTACATCTTCGGCAGGTAGGTGGCTTTGAGTTCCTCGCTGGCGTGAGTGTTGATGGACACGCAGGCGCCGGAAGTCAGCATCGGGTACAGGCCGAACGCCAGGCTCGACGAGTTGATCATCTCTTCGACCTGCGCCGATACAGCCTTGGGCATGCCCATGCCGCCAAACAGTGGATCACCGCCTACCCCCACCCAGCCGCCGTCGGCATAGGTTTTGTAGGCCTGTGGATAACCGTCCGGCGTGCTGACCACGCCGTCTGCCCAACGGCAACCTTGCTCATCGCCGACACGACTGATCGGCGCGATGGATTTGGCGGTGACTTTGCCGGCTTCTTCGAGGATCGCCTCAACCGTTTCGGCATCAACGGTGTCTGCCAATGCCGGCAATTGGGCCCAAGTATTGGCGACCTCAAAAACTTCGTTGAGGACGAAGCGCATATCACGCAGCGGCGCTTTGTAATCAGCCATGGCAAACCTCGTGAGAACGTAAAAATAATTCGGCAGGATCGGTTTTACAGGCTCCGAGTGTACCCGAACAACTTTTCAGACACATAGGGTCCTTTTGTGACTACTCAGTATTTACAAGTCACGCACGGAAAAATGTGGGAGCGGGCTTGCTCGCGAATGCAATGTGTCAGTCACCCAATATATTGACTGACGCACCGCATTCGCGAGCAAACCCGCTCCCACAGGTGAAACGTGTGGAGTCAGCGCCTACAGCGCAAACAATTGAGCCGGCAAGCTCATCAAACACTCGCTGCCCGCGTCCACTGCAGCCCGGTGTGAGGCGGTGCGCGGTAATAAGCGTTTGAAGTAAAAATCGCAGGTGGCCAATTTGGCTTCGGCCAGATCAACATCTGGTTGCTCAAGGGCCGCAATCGCCATGCGCAACCACAGGTAGGCCAGGATGATGTAACCGCTGTACATCAGGTAATCCACAGCCGCCGCGCCGACTTCATCGGGGTTTTTCATCGCCGCCATGCCGACCTTCATGGTCAACTCGCCCCATTCCCCGTTCAGTTGATCGAGCTGTGCCACATGGGCCTTGAGCTGCGGATGCTCAGCGTTCGCCGCACAAAACTTATGCACGATCTTGGTGAACCCGCGCAGCAACTTGCCCTGGCTGCCCAGCACCTTGCGCCCGAGCAGGTCGAGGGCCTGAATGCCGTTGGTGCCTTCGTAGATCGGCGCAATCCGTGCATCACGTGCCAGTTGCTCCATGCCCCATTCGCGAATATAGCCGTGACCGCCAAATACCTGCATGCCGTGGTTGGTCACCTCAAGGCCGGTGTCGGTCATGAAGGCTTTGCAGATGGGCGTCAGGAATGCCAACAGATCTTCAGCGTCCTGGCGCGCGGCGGCATCGCTGCTCAGGTGCGCGGTGTCGAGCAACTGCGCGGTGAAATAGGCCAGCGCGCGGTTGCCTTCGTTGAAGGCTTTCATGGTGAGCAGCATGCGGCGCACGTCGGCGTGCACGATGATCGGGTCGGCGGCTTTTTCCGGGGCTTTGGCGCCAGTCAACGAGCGCATTTGCAGGCGGTCGTTGGCGTATTTGATCGCGCCCTGAAAGCTCGCCTCGCCATTGCACAGGCCTTGCATGCCAGTGCCCAGGCGGGCGTGGTTCATCATGGTGAACATGCAGTTGAGGCCCTTGTTCGCCTCACCAATCAAAAAGCCCTTGGCGCCATCAAAATTCAGCACACAGGTGGCCGAAGCCTTGATGCCCATTTTGTGTTCGATGGAGCCGCAGTGCACCGCGTTGCGCTCGCCCGAATCGGCGTGGAACTTGGGCACGATAAACAGCGAGATGCCCTTGGTGCCCGCCGGCGCGTCCGGCAGTTTGGCCAGCACCAGGTGGATGATATTGGCGCTCATGTCGTGCTCGCCGGCGGAGATAAAAATCTTGCTGCCGGTGACGGCATAACTGCCGTCGGCCTGGGGCACCGCGCGGGTCTTGATCAGGCCCAGGTCGGTGCCGCAGTGGGCTTCGGTCAGGCACATGGTGCCGGTCCACTCACCAGCAGTGAGTTTGTTCAGGTAGGTAGCTTTTTGCTCCTCGGTGCCATGGGCATGAATCGCCGACATCGCGCCGTGGGTCAGCCCCGGGTACATGCCCCAGGAGATGTTGCTGGAGCCGATCATTTCGCTGAGCACCAGGCCCAGGGATTGCGGCAAACCCTGGCCACCGTAGGCCGGGTCCGCTGCCACACCGTGCCAGCCGCCTTCCACGTATTGAGCGAAGGCTTCCTTGAAGCCCTTGGGCGTCGTGACCACACCATTGTCGAAATGACAGCCCTCTTCGTCACCGCTGCGGTTAAGCGGCGAGAGCACGTTTTCGCAGAATTTGGCGCCTTCTTCGAGGATCGCACTGACCATGTCCGGGCTGGCGTCGGTCGCGCCCAACGCCGCGTAATGGCCGTGGAAATCAAACACGTTGTCGATCAGAAAGCGCATTTCGCGCAGGGGAGCTTTGTATTCAGGCATGGCACTATCTCCGGCAGCAGATACTGCCAACCTACTGCTGTCCAGCGCCGTAGACAATCACTGTAGAACCGCTGAATACACCGCTATCACTCAACCGGCAGCAGCCTCCATGCGCACCGCGCCACGACGGGTTTGCCCGGCCGCGACCACGCAATTGCGCCCGGCGCCCTTGGCGGCGTAGAGCGCCTGGTCGGCGGACTTGAGCACATCTTCCGGCGTGCGCTGCTCCGCCTGGCGCTCGGCGACGCCGATGCTGACGGTTACTGACACACTCGTCGCACCAGCGGCTGCACGGCGCTGGCGGCCTTGATGATCGTCATGGGGGCGGTCCGGGTTGCGCAGCTTGATCTCGTAGTTGGCAATGGTCTCGCGGATCTCTTCCAGGTGCGGCATGCATTCATCCAGGGTTTTGCCGGCGAACACCACCGCGAACTCCTCACCGCCGTAACGGTAAGCGCGACCGCCGCCGTTAACCTTGGACAGCTTGCTGGCGACCAGGCGCAGCACTTGGTCGCCGACGTCATGGCCGTGGGTGTCATTGAAGCGCTTGAAGTGATCGACGTCAGTCATCGCCAGCACGTAGTTGCGCCCCAGGCGTTGCATGCGTTCATTCAGTGCGCGGCGCCCCGGCAAGCCCGTCAGTTCGTCGCGAAAGGCCATTTGATAAGCCTCATGCGCCACACCAGCGGCAATCATCAGCATCACCTGGCTGCACATGATGTTCAGGGTGAACGGCAGGATGAAGGTTTGCGGCAACATCCAGAACAGCCCGAGCAACCCAACCAATTGCGCAGCGTGCAGCGGGCGCGGTTGGTACCAGTACTGGGCGGCCAGGGTGACAAAGCCAATCAGAAACATCGGGTACGCCAACTGGATCAGGCTCATCCAGCTGCCGTGCAATGCGGGCCAGCGAATTTCCGCCAGCCAGCCCAGCAACGCCTGGGGGAAACTTTGCTCAAGCGCCAGCGCCACGCTGCCCATCGCCAGCAGCACTGCGCAGCGCGCTACAAAGTCGCGGAACAGGTGGGTTTTTTCCTGCCACAGCGCGTAAATGCTGAACAACACCGGCAGCAGCAGGCAGCACAGGTGAAACACCACGGCGGCGTCTTCACGCACGCGGCCGTGGTCGCGGTAGAAATCGGTCTGGGTGTCCAGCAGGAAGTAGACGACGTACACCGTGATCATCAGGAACAGTTCGCGCTGGCGCCGGTACACCGCGCAGTACGAACCGCCGAGCAGCAACACCAGGGTCGGCAGCACGTTGAACAGTGAGGTGAAGAACACGTTGAGGTCTTTGATATACGCAGCCGAGAGCCCGGCCATTAACAGCAGCAACGAAGGGAAAAAATGACTGAAACGTACTGCCGACACGCGAGACAAGGGTAAAACTCCGACGCACCAAAAATGATGGCACTGTGCCGCCACGCAGACAGTTAAGCACAACTGTCCTGACACGTATCACATTGCCATCACTGTAACGGCAGCACGTCACAATCCCTGAGCGCGATGCTGCGTTTTTTATCGTCCATAAAAAACCGCCGCTCCCAAAGGAAGCGGCGGTTTCAAGAGAACCCGGAAGGCTTAGTAAGCCAGGCCGAAGTTTTCTTCTTTCATGTCCATCAGGTTGTTCGCGCCCGACAGCATGGTGGCTTTGTGGGCCAGGGTACGCGGCAGAATGCGCTGGAAGTAGAAGCGCGCGGTCTGCAGCTTGGCGGTGTAGAACGCCTCTTCGGTGGTGCCGGCAGCCAGTTTTTCTGCGGCCACACGCGCCATGTCGGCCCAGAAGTAAGCCAGGCAGGCGTAACCGGAGTACATCAGGTAGTCCACCGAGGCGGCGCCGACTTCTTCGCGGTCTTTCATCGCGGCCATGCCGACCTTCATGGTCAACTCGCCCCACTCTTTGTTCAGTGCCGCCAGCGGTGCAACGAACTCCTGGACAGCTTCGTTGCCTTCGTTGGCCTGGCAGAACTTGTGCACGATCTTGGTGAAGCTCTTGAGCGCTTCGCCCTGGGTCATCAGTACTTTACGGCCGAGCAGGTCCAGCGCCTGAATGCCGGTGGTGCCTTCGTACAACATCGAAATGCGGCTGTCGCGAACGTTCTGCTCCATGCCCCACTCGGCGATGAAGCCGTGGCCGCCGTAGATTTGCACGCCGTGGTTGGCCGATTCAAAGCCGACTTCGGTCATGAACGCCTTGGCGATTGGAGTCATGAACGCCAGCAGCGCGTCAGCCTGTTTCTTGGCCTCGTCGTCGGTGCCGTACTTGACGATGTCCACTTGCTTGGCGGTGAAGTACACCATCGCACGGTTGCCTTCGGCGAAGGCTTTCATGGTCAGCAGCATGCGGCGCACGTCAGGGTGCACGATGATCGGGTCAGCGGCTTTGTCTGGCGCTTTCGGGCCGGTCAGGGAGCGCATTTGCAGGCGATCACGCGCATATTTCAGGCCGCCCTGGAAGCCGATCTCGGCGTGGGCCAAGCCTTGCAGTGCGGTGCCCAGGCGAGCGGTGTTCATAAAGGTGAACATGCAGTTCAGGCCTTTGTTCGCCGGGCCGATCAGGAAACCGGTGGCCGCGTCGAAGTTCATCACGCAGGTGGCGTTACCGTGGATACCCATTTTGTGTTCCAGGGAACCACAGGTCACCGCGTTGCGCTCACCCACCGAACCGTCGGCGTTTGGTATGAATTTAGGCACGATAAACAGCGAAATGCCTTTGGTGCCAGCCGGTGCGTCCGGCAGGCGGGCCAGTACGATGTGGACGATGTTGTCGGCCATGTCGTGTTCACCGGCCGAGATGAAGATTTTGGTGCCGGAGACTTTGTAGGAACCGTCAGCCTGAGGCTCGGCCTTGGTGCGCAACATGCCAAGGTCGGTGCCGCAGTGCGGCTCGGTGAGGCACATGGTGCCGGTCCATTCGCCTGACACCAGTTTGGTCAGGTAGGCCTCTTGCTGCTCAGGGGTGCCGTGTTCGGAAATTGTGTTCATCGCGCCATGGGACAGGCCTGGGTACATGCCCCACGACCAGTTGGCTTCACCGACCATTTCACTGACTGCAAGGCCGAGGGATTCCGGCAGGCCTTGGCCGCCATGCGCCACGTCGTGGGCCAGGCTTGGCCAGCCGCCTTCAACGAACTGTTTGTAAGCTTCTTTGAAACCAGCAGGGGTCTTAACGCCTGACTCGCTCCAGGTGCAACCTTCGATGTCACCCACGCGGTTCAACGGTGCCAGCACTTGCTCACAGAACTTGGCGCCTTCTTCAAGAATGGCGTCAACCATGTCCGGAGTAGCGTCCTGGCAAGCCGGGAGGCTCTGATAGTGCGCTTCATAACCGAGCAGTTCGTCACGAACGAAGCGAATATCACGCAAGGGGGCCTTGTAGTCAGGCATAGCGATAAACCTCTGCTGATGTATCTGGGATGAACAACCGCGTGGAAGTATGGTGGCGGTCAAACAGGTGTTTGAAACATACGTTTACGACCTGGGGATGTCAAGCGTCGCTCCCATGCCGTTTGTCATGACGCGGATCAATAACGCGCACGGCAAGCCCTGCGACGGGTTGTCACGTGATTCAGCAAGTGTAGAAGTTCAGCAGAGCGCCGAAGGGCAAATGTGGGAGCTGGCTTGCCTGCGATGCAGACGCCGCGGGGTATCAGGAAAACCGAGTAGACGCTATTGCAGGCAAGCCGGCTCCCACAGAAGAGCCGGCATACCTGAAGAGAGGGGTTTAAGCGTAGGTGTCAATCAGCGTGCCGAGCATCTCGTCCGAAGCCTTGGCGACTTTCACGCCCAGCTCCACCTGAAATTTGCCCTGAGCCATTTCGACCATGTTGCTCGCCGAATTGGACGGCTGGGCGCGATCGTTGGCTTGCAGACGATCACTTTGTGCATCCGAGGGCTGAGTCGTCGCGGCGCTGGCGATTCTGCCAGCGGCCTGGTCGACGCGGTTCTGCCCGGCCTGAATAGTGCTCAGCCCCGAATAAAACGCGCTGCTTCCGGAGATTTCCATGGCGTAAGCCTGCCTTTAGAGAATCATGAACCTGAATTGAAGCAGACATTGCGGCGAAATGCCCGTCAAAAACACTAATGGCACAATGCCTTCGCGATAGTCAAAATCAGTCAAGCAGGTCCAATTCCAGGTATTCGGCCACTGCTGCAGCCCCGGCGTGCTTGAGTTTCGGCACGCGGCCCAGGCACGGCGCGGGCAAGCGTTCAGCCAGCGTGGCGAGGTTTTCTTCCAGACGAGAGGTCTTGGGGTCGATGATATTGGCCACCCAGCCCGCCAATGGCAAACCGTCCCGCGCAATGGCTTCGGCGGTGAGCAAGGCATGGCTGATGCAACCCAGGCGCACACCCACCACCAGGATCACCGGAAGCTGGAGCGCCATGGCCAGGTCCGACAGATTGTCCTGATCGGCCAACGGCACGCGCCAACCGCCCGCGCCTTCGATCAAGGTGAAATCCGCCCCGCGCGCCAGAATCTGCTGCATCGGTTTCAACAGCGACTGCACCGTCAGCGCAACGCCCGCCTCCCGCGCCGCCAAGTGAGGCGCAATGGCCGGCTCAAAGGCCAGTGGGTTGACCTCGGCATAGGTCAGCGGCAAAGAACATTCCGCCAGCAACGCCAGGGCATCGCTGTTGCGCAAGCCTTTGGGCGTCACCTGGCAACCCGACGCTACCGGTTTTCCCGCAGCGGTGCTTTTGCCCGCTAGCCGCGCGGCATGCAGCAGGCCGGCGGCGATGGTGGTTTTGCCGACATCGGTGTCGGTACCGGTGATGAAGTAAGCAGCGCTCATAGAGGTTTCTCCAGTACGGCGTACACCACTTGATACGTGGCGGGCAGGCCCTGAGCCCGACGGAACTGCTCGTAAGCGTTCACCAGTGCAACAATCCGCGCGCGGCCCGTCAACCCTCCCGGCCGACCCGGGTTGAGGTTATGCGCGCCCAGTGCTTTCAATTCGTGGGTCAGGCCGCGCACGTCCGGGTAATGCAACACATGGGGCTGACGCTCCAGGCTCACCACGCGCAAACCGCTGTCGGCGCACAGCTGTTGATAAGCCTCAAAGGTGCGGAAGCGGTTGACGTGAACCAAGCCATCCGCCGCCCGCCAGCTTTCGCGCAACTCAGCCAAGGTGCCGACGCACAGGCTGGCGAAGGCCAACACGCCACCGGGTTGCAACACGCGGTGAGCCTCGCTGAGCACAGCGTCGAAATTGGCACACCATTGCACCGCCAGGCTGGAAAAGATCAGCCCGCAACTGTCGCCCTGCAACGGCAGGCGTTCGGCATCCCCGGCGATAAAATGCTCGGCGCCGCCCAGTGGCCGTGCGTGGTTAAGCATGCCCTCGGCAATGTCCAACGCCACACCCTGGCTGGCGGGCAGTCGCTCGCTCAGTACGCGGCTGAAAAAACCGGTGCCGCATCCCATATCCAGCCAGCGTTGCGGTGCGATGGCAGCGGGCAAGCGGGCCAATAATTCACTGCCAACCGCGCGTTGCAGCTCGGCCACACTGTCGTAACTGGCGGCGGCACGGGAAAAGGACGCGGCTACCTGGCGCTTGTCCGGCAAGGCGCCTGGCAGTGGGGGCTGGGATAAATCAGTCATCAACACACTCATGCAAAAAAGCCTGGATGGCCCCCGCGACACCGTGGGGGTCTTCCAGAAGAAAAGCGTGACCGGCCCGTTCAATCAGGCCGATTTCAACGTCGGGCAACAGCGCCAGCAAGTCGCTGGCCGCTTCGGCGGGCACCAACTCATCCAGGCCGGCGAACAGATGCAACTGTGGGCCGCGATAAGCGAGCAAGGCGTCGCGCGTGTCGAGTTGGGCGAGCAATTCAAGGCCAGGCATCAACACGCTGGAAGGCGCACTCGGTGCACCGCTGACCAGCAGGCGCGACAACCCGCGCGGGTCTTCGGCGCCCTTGGCACACAGCAGCCCGAAGCGTTTGAGGGTGACCTGGGAATCGGCGTGGCAACCGGCAAGGAAGGCATCGAACGTCTCGGCAGGCATCGCGCTCGGCCAGCCGTCATGGGCGACAAAGCACGGGTTGCTCGCCAAAGTCAGCAAGCCGCAGCAGCGCTCGCCACGTCGCGCCGCCAGCTCGGAGGCAAGCATGCCGCCCAGTGACCAACCGCCCAGCCAGGCGTTGTCCGGCAGTGTGGCGTCAAGTTCGTCGAGCCATTCACTCAGGTCGCTGGAGTCCAGCGCCGGCAAGGGTTCGATCTGCACCTGCAGGTGTTCGTCGAGCCCGCGCAAGGCAGCGGCCAACGGCTCCAGCGGCGAGACGCCAAGCCCCCAGCCGGGCAGCAATATCAGTCGATCACGCATGGTCGGGCTCCCTGGCGCCTAACAAGCGGAAACACTCTTCCAATGCCGTTAACAATAGCTGCACCTGCGCTTCGCTGTGGGCCGCCGTCAGCGTCACGCGCAGACGCGCGCTGCCTGCAGGCACGGTTGGCGGGCGGATCGCGGTGACCATCAGCCCGCGCTCGCGCAGCATCTGCGAGAGGCGCACGGCCCTGGCGCTGTCGCCGATCAGGATCGGCTGGATCGGCGTAAAGCTGTCCATCAAGTTCAGGCCAAGCTGCTCGGCACCCAGGCGGAATTGGCGGATCAGGCCATTGAGGTGCTCACGGCGCCAATGTTCGGTGCGCAGCAGTTCCAGGCTTTTCAGCGTGGCGCAGGCCAGCGCAGGCGGTTGGCTGGTGGTGTAGATATACGGGCGAGCAAACTGGATCAGGCTTTCGATCAGTTCTTCACTGCCCGCCACAAACGCCCCGGCGGTGCCGAAGGCTTTGCCCAGAGTGCCGACCAACACCGGCACATCTTCCTGGCTCAAGCCGAAATGCTCGACGATGCCGCCGCCGGTCGCGCCCAGCGGGCCGAAGCCATGGGCGTCGTCAACCATCAGCCAGGCGCCTTTGGCCCTGGCTTCACGGGCCAGCGCGGGCAAATCGGCGAGGTCGCCGTCCATGCTGAACACACCGTCGGTGACCACCAATGTGTTGCCGGTGGCTTTCTCCAGGCGTTTGGCCAGGCTGTCGGCGTCGTTGTGCAGGTAACGGTTGAAACGCGCGCCGGAGAGCAAACCGGCATCCAGCAACGAGGCATGGTTGAGGCGGTCTTCCAGCACCGTATCGCCCTGCCCTACCAACGCGGTGACCGCGCCGAGGTTGGCCATATAACCGGTGGTAAACAGCAATGCGCGCGGTCGGCCGGTCAGGTCGGCCAGGGCTTCTTCCAGCTCGTGGTGGGGCGTGGCGTGGCCGACCACCAAATGCGAAGCGCCACCGCCCACGCCCCAACGGGACGCACCGGCGCGCCAGGCTTCAACCACCTGCGGATGATTGGCCAGGCCCAGGTAGTCGTTGTTGCAGAACGCGAGCAAGGGTTGGCCGTCCACCACCACTTCAGGGCCTTGAGGGCTGCCCAGCAGCGGGCGTTGGCGGTAGAGGTGTTCGGCACGGCGGGCAGCGAGGCGCGCGGCGAGATCAAAAGACATGCTGGCCTCGGTACGTATTGATGAACACACTCTCAATGTGTGAGCTGGGTTGTGTGGGAGCCGGGCTTGCCCGCGATGCAGGAACCTCGGTGTATCAGTTACACCGTGGTGATGCTATCGCAGGCAAGCCAGCTCCCACACATGCTGGCTCCCACCGTTGGAATGCATTCCAAATTGAAGAGTCGGGGTCAAACAGCCGCGTTATAAAACTGCTCGCTGCTCTTCTGCTCCACCAACGCCTGCTCAATCGCCGCCTGATGCACTTCATCGGCATGCTCTTCGCGGGCTTCGGGCAAGATCCCCAGGCGCGAGAACAGTTGCATGTCCTTGTCCGCCTGCGGGTTGGCGGTGGTCAATAGTTTGTCGCCGTAGAAAATCGAGTTGGCGCCGGCAAAGAACGCCAGGGCCTGCATCTGCTCGTTCATCGCTTCACGGCCTGCCGACAGGCGCACGTGAGACTGCGGCATCAGGATGCGCGCCACGGCCAGCATGCGGATGAAGTCGAACGGGTCGATGTCTTCGGCGTTTTCCAGCGGCGTACCGGCGACTTTCACCAGCATGTTGATCGGCACCGACTCCGGATGCTCCGGCAGGTTGGCCAACTGGATCAGCAGGTTGGCGCGATCGTCGAGGGACTCGCCCATGCCGAGGATGCCGCCCGAGCAGATCTTCATGCCTGAATCACGCACGTACGCCAGGGTTTGCAGGCGCTCGCCATAAGTGCGCGTGGTGATGATGCTGCCGTAGAACTCCGGCGAGGTGTCGAGGTTGTGGTTGTAGTAGTCGAGGCCGGCCTGGGCCAGGGCTTCGGTCTGGTCCTGATCGAGACGGCCCAGGGTCATACAGGTTTCAAGGCCCATGGCTTTCACGCCTTTGACCATTTGCAGCACGTAAGGCATGTCTTTGGCCGACGGGTGTTTCCAGGCGGCGCCCATGCAGAAACGCGTGGAGCCGATGGCCTTGGCGCGGGCGGCCTCTTCGAGGACCTTCTGCACTTCCATCAGCTTCTCTTTTTCCAGGCCGGTGTTGTAGTGGCCCGACTGCGGACAATATTTGCAATCTTCCGGGCAGGCGCCGGTTTTGATCGACAGCAGGGTCGACACCTGCACGCGGTTAGCGTCGAAATGCGCGCGGTGCACGGTCTGCGCCTGGAACAACAGGTCATTGAAAGGCTGCACGAACAGTGCTTTGACTTCGGCGAGGGACCAATCGTGACGCAGGGTTGCAGTGGTGCTGGCGCTCATGGGCGATTCCTTGATTATGCTTGGGCAGACGCTGCGGGAAGGGCAATACCCACAAGCGCGACACGGATGCTCGGCATATTTAAGGAAGATTCATGCACTGTCAACCCAGCCACAAACACCAGGTTTACATCTGGTTAAAAAACAACCATACATGCTTGATCTGCGATGAAGCCACCGAATCCGCCGATTGTGTGTGCAACGCCTGCGAAACCGAACTGCCGTGGCTCATGGAGCAGTGCGAAGTGTGCGCCCTGCCGTTGCCGATGGAGGGTTTGATCTGTGGGCAATGTCAGAAATTTCCGCCTGCGTTTAACCAGGTAATCGCTCCCTGGCGCTATGGTTTCCCCGTCGACACCCTGATCAGCCGCTTCAAGCACCAGTCGCGCTGGCCGTTGGGGCATATGCTCGCGCGCCTGCTGGGCCGCCATCTGCAACACCGCTTCGATAACGCTGAACTGGACCGCCCCGACCTTCTGCTGCCAGTGCCGATGGCGCGCAAACGCCTGCGCGAACGCGGCTTCAATCAGGCGCAGATGCTGGCTCGCTGGCTCAGTGAGCGCCTCAACGTGCCCTGCGATGAACACTTGGTGTTACGCCCCCATGAAACCGTCGCGCAACAAGCGCTCGATGCCAAGACGCGCAAGCGCAACCTGCTCGCTGCGTTTGCCCTGGCACCCGGCGCCCAGGTGCAAGGCCGCCACTTCGCACTGGTGGATGATGTGCTGACCACCGGCGCCACCGCCCACAGCCTGGCCCGCTTGCTGATGGAGGCCGGCGCGCGCCAGGTCGATGTCTACTGCCTGGCGCGCACGCCAAAACCGGGGGCATGACTTGACTCCCGCGCGCCACGCCTGCAACGTCCGCTGACCTTATAAA
The DNA here is from genome assembly GCF_049896045.1 of Pseudomonas sp. PWP3-1b2. NCBI lineage: Bacteria > Pseudomonadati > Pseudomonadota > Gammaproteobacteria > Pseudomonadales > Pseudomonadaceae > Pseudomonas > Pseudomonas sp. PWP3-1b2. The sequence goes on along the minus strand of NZ_JAFCTN010000024.1, from coordinate 8,289 downwards.
AGCGCATCCCCATGTCTCTGCCGACCTCCCTCAGCCAACACATCATCCGTCGCCCCCAGCGCATTGCGTTGCTGGCGCATATCGCCGAGCAGGGCTCGATCACCCGCGCCGCGAAAAGCGCTGGATTGAGTTACAAGGCCGCGTGGGACGCCATCGATGAGTTGAATAACCTGGCGCAACACCCGCTGGTGGAACGCAGCGTTGGCGGCAAAGGCGGTGGCGGCGCCAAACTCACTGCCGAAGGCGAGCGCGTGTTGCGCCTCTACCAGCGCCTGCAAATGTTGCAGGCCGAGATACTCGGCTCGGATGAGGCCGCCCGCGACTTCAACCTGCTGGGCCGCCTGATGTTGCGCACCAGTGCGCGCAACCAATTGCACGGTCAGGTCGTGGCCATCGACAGCCATGGCCGTAACGACGTGATTCGCCTGCAACTGGCCGGCGGCCTGACACTGGAAGCGCAAATCACCCACGACAGTACCCAGCGGTTGGAGTTGGAGACGGGTGTCGAGGTAGTTGCCTTGATCAAGGCTGGCTGGCTGGAGTTACTCGCGACCGGGCACGCTGCAACACCTGGACACAATTGCATGAGCGGCATTATCGACGCGATTCTCCACGCCGATGACGGCCCCAGCGAAGTGCGCATCACCCTGCCCAATGGCTTGGTGTTGTGTGCCCTGGCGCAGCCTGCCGCGCTCACAGCGCTGAATGCGGCTGAGGGCCAGCCGATCCAGGTGCAATTCGCCCCCGGCAATGTGCTGCTCGGCACGCCGGTGTAGCCGGCGCCCTGCTTCAAACTGCAACAATTTCGTCACGCGCGCTCCTTAAGGTGACTGCAAAAACCGCAGGGAGCCGAAATGAGCCTATTAGAAGAAAACACAGCCACCGACCTTGAACAGATGGTCGGCCTCACCCGCCGCCGTTTTATCGGCGCGGGCGCCCTGTGCGGCGCCGCGATGTTTTTGGGCGGCAACCTGCTGACTCGCAGCGCGCTGGCCGTGAATGCCGCTTCCGCCAGCCCGTTGCTGGGTTTCCCGAGCATCGCCGCCGCCACCAGCGACGCCATTACCTTGCCGCCCGGCTACAGCGCTTCGGTACTGATCAGTTGGGGCCAGCCGCTGCACAAGAACGCCCCGGCCTTCGACCCGTCCGGCAATGGCACGGCCAAGGCCCAGGAGCAGCAGTTCGGTGACAACAACGACGGCATGAGCCTGTTCGCCTTCCCCGGCGACGACAACCGCGCGCTGATGGCGATCAACAACGAATACACCAACTATCGCTACCTTTTTGCCCACGGCGGCGCGCCGCAATCGGCCGAAGACGTGCACAAGGCCCAGGCCAGCGAAGGCGTGTCGGTGATCGAAGTGCGGCGCAAGGGCGACACCTGGCAGTTCGTGCAGGACTCGCGCTACAACCGGCGCATCCACGGCAACTCGCCCATCCGCCTGAGCGGCCCGGCTGCCGGCCACGACTGGCTGAAAACAGCCGCCGACAAAACCGGCAAGAAGGTCCTCGGTACCTTCCAGAACTGCGCCAACGGCAAGACGCCATGGGGCACGTATCTGACCTGTGAAGAGAACTTCACCGACTGCTTCGGCAGCAGTAACCCACAACAGGCCTTCGACGCCGGGCAAAAACGCTACGGCGTGGTGGCCGCCAGCAAAGACATCAACTGGCATCAACACGACCCGCGTTTCGACATGGCCAAAAACCCCAACGAGCTCAACCGCCATGGCTGGGTAGTGGAAATCGACCCGTTCGACCCGCAATCCACCCCGGCCAAGCGCACTGCCCTCGGCCGCTTCAAACACGAAAACGCCGCGCTGGCGGAAACCCGCGATGGCCGCGCGGTGGTGTACATGGGCGACGACGAACGCGGCGAGTTCATCTACAAGTTCGTCAGCCGCGACAAAATCAATCACAAAAACCCCAAGGCCAACAAAGACCTGCTCGACCACGGCACCTTGTTTGTGGCGATTTTCGACGCAGGCGATGGCAACGCCGACCATCCCAAGGGCAAGGGCCAATGGGTCGAGTTGACCCACGGCAAAAATGGCATTGACGCCAGCAGCGGTTTCGCCAACCAGGCCGAGGTGCTGATCCATGCACGTCTGGCCGCCAGCGTGGTGAAAGCCACGCGCATGGACCGCCCGGAGTGGATCGTGGTCAGCCCCGCCGATGGCCAGGTTTATTGCACCCTCACCAACAACGCCAAGCGCGGCGAAGACGGCCAGCCGGTAGGCGGGCCGAACCCGCGTGAGAAAAACGTCTATGGCCAGATTCTGCGCTGGAAGGCCAACGCCGACGACCACGGCGCCATGGATTTCAGCTGGGACCTGTTTCTGGTCGCAGGCAACCCGGGCGTGCATGCCGGTACGCCCAAAGGCGGCTCGTCGAACATCAACCCGCAGAACATGTTCAACAGCCCCGATGGGCTGGGCTTCGATAAAGCCGGGCGCTTGTGGATTCTGACCGACGGCGATTACAGCAACGCGGGCGATTTCGCGGGGATGGGCAATAACCAGATGCTCTGCGCTGACCCATCGACCGGGGAGATCCGCCGGTTTATGGTCGGGCCGGTGGCGTGTGAGGTCACGGGCATCAGCTTCTCGCCGGATCAGAAGACGCTGTTTGTAGGGATTCAGCATCCGGGTGAAATCGGCGGCTCTACGTGGCCTGAGCATCTGCCGAATGGCAAGCCACGGTCGTCGGTGATGGCGATTCGACGGGATGACGGCGGTATCGTCGGCGCCTGATAAGGCCTCATCGCAGGCATGCCAGCTCCCACATTTGACTGTATCCACAATTCAAAATGTGGGAGCTGGCTTGCCTGCGATAGCGCCAGAACAGCCACCACCTATCTCGCCCCCGGTGCGTTACCATAGCGGGCCGGACGCGGCGCCCTGCTGCGCGCAGGAGTTCGCATGGCCCATCCGTTTGAAACACTCACCCCTGACCTGGTGCTCGACGCTGTCGAAAGCATCGGTTTCCTCAGCGATGCTCGCGTTCTGGCGCTCAACAGCTACGAAAACCGCGTGTATCAGGTGGGTATCGAAGACTCCGAGCCACTGATCGCCAAGTTCTACCGGCCGCAACGCTGGACCAATGAAGCGATCCTCGAAGAACACCGCTTTACCTTCGAACTGGCAGAGTGCGACGTGCCCGTGGTCGCGCCGATGATCCACAACGGTGAAAGCCTGTTCGAACACGCAGGCTTCCGCTTCACCCTGTTTCCCCGCCGTGGCGGCCGTGCGCCGGAGCCGGGCAACCTCGACCAACTCTATCGCCTTGGGCAACTGCTCGGCCGTTTGCACGCGGTGGGTTCCACCCGTCCGTTCGAACACCGTGAAGCATTGGGCGTGAAAAACTTCGGTCACGATTCCCTCAACACCCTGCTCGAAGGCAACTTCATTCCCAAAAGCCTGCTGCCCGCCTATGAGTCGGTGGCGCGCGACCTGCTCAAGCGCGTGGAAGAGGTGTACAAGGCCACGCCGCACAAGAACATCCGCATGCACGGCGATTGCCACCCCGGCAACATGATGTGCCGCGACGAAATGTTCCACATCGTCGACCTGGACGACTGCCGCATGGGCCCGGCAGTGCAGGATTTGTGGATGATGCTGGCCGGCGACCGTCAGGAATGCCTCGGCCAACTGTCGGAATTGATGGACGGCTATCAGGAGTTCCACGACTTCGACCCGCGTGAACTGGCACTGATCGAACCGCTGCGCGCCTTGCGTCTGATGCACTACAGCGCCTGGCTGGCGCGGCGCTGGGATGACCCCGCGTTCCCTCACAGCTTCCCGTGGTTTGGCAGCGAGCGGTATTGGGGCGATCAGGTATTGGCGCTGCGCGAGCAATTGTCGGCGCTCAATGAAGAGCCCCTGAAACTGTTTTAAATCCCCCCTCACTCCCCCTGTGAGAGCTGGCTTGTGTGAGAGCTGGCTTGCCAGCTCCCACAGAAAAGCACCACCCGCTACCTGACAAATATCCTTACAATCGCGCTTTGTTAGTTGCCTAAGCAAGGATTCTGCAATGCAATCCTCCAACCCCCGCAAGGGGTACATCCTGGGTCTCAGCGCGTATATCATCTGGGGCCTGTTCCCGCTCTATTTCAAAGCCATCGCCAGCGTACCCGCCGCCGAAATCATCGTGCACCGCGTGCTGTGGTCCGCGCTGTTTGGCGGTTTGCTGCTGTTGGTGTGGAAACATCCCGGCTGGTTCCGCGAGTTGCGCGACAACCCCAAGCGCCTGGCGATTCTGGCACTCAGCGGCTCATTGATCGCGGCCAACTGGCTGACGTATGTGTGGTCGGTCAACAGCGGTCGCATGCTGGAAGCGAGCCTGGGTTACTACATCAACCCACTGGTGAATGTGTTGCTGGGCATGGCGATTCTTGGCGAACGCCTGCGTCGCCTGCAATGGATCGCGGTGGGGCTGGCGGCCGTCGGCGTGGCGCAACAGGTGTGGCAAGTGGGCAGTCTGCCGTGGGTGTCGCTGGTGCTGGCGTTGACCTTCGGCTTCTACGGGCTGATCCGCAAGCAGGCACCGGTCAAGGCGTTACCGGGGCTGGTGGTGGAAACCTGGATGCTGGTGCCGATTGCCGTGGCGTGGTTGCTGTTCAACCCCACGGCCCACAGTGCGCAGCTGGAATTCTGGAGTACGTCCCAAGCCTGGTGGCTGGTCGCGGCAGGCCCGATAACGTTGGTTCCACTGGTGTGTTTCAACGCCGCCGCGCGGCATTTGCCCTACACCGCGCTGGGCTTTTTACAGTACGTCGCACCCACGCTGGTGCTGCTGGAAGCCGTGTTCCTGTTTGGTGAGCACCTGGCGACGAGCACGCTGATCGCCTTCGCGTTCATCTGGGCGGGGCTGGCGATCTACAGCGTGGACGCCTGGCTGACCATGCGCAAACGCTGATCAAATAACGTACAAACCTCTGCAAGCCACAGCTGTCGTGGCTTGCAGGCATCCACCCCAAGGTTATCCACACCCTGATCCCCGGCATTTGTGCACAAGCCGTTGAAACTGCTCGTTTTTTGCTCAAACAACCGAGACGCCCGGCCAGCGTGGCCTGGGGCCGGGTCTCTACAGGTTATCCACAGGCCCATGCAAGATTTCCATGCATAACCCTGTGGGCAATTACTCCTCGTTGCGCAGCTCTACCATCAAGTCATCCGCCAGCGTTTCCAGGGATGCCTGCAAGGTTTCCAGGGATAACGTCGACGGCACCCGCAGCAAGGCCTCGGCGCTGAACAGCGGATCGCTGCTCATGGGCGCCGGTCGCACTTCGGTGCTCAACCGCTCCAGGTTGACGCCCTGCCGGCTCAGCAACGCCGTGATCTCGCGCACGATGCCCGACCGATCATTGCCCACCAGCGTCATCAGAATTGCCTTGGACGCCGCCGCCTGCCCGGTACTGCCCTCGCCCACCAGCACGCGAATACCGTGTGTGGATAAATCCTCCAGAGCACCTACCAGCGCCTGACGGTTTTCTGCTGGCACGCTGACGCGCAATATCCCGGCAAACTGCCCGGCCATGTGCGCCATGCGGCTTTCCAGCCAGTTGCCACCGTGGGCGGCAATGTTCTGGGCGATGCGTTCAACCAAGCCCGGTTTGTCGGCGGCGATAATAGTGAGTACAAGATGGTCCATGGCGAAGCCCTCTGAATTCAATCTACAAGGTGGACGCAGGCGCCCGCGAAAACAAATCGTGTACCGTTTTTATATTTATCTGGAACAATCCGATAGTTTTTTGAGAACATCCCATTCCCCACTGTGACCGAATGCCACAGGTGGGTCGCTAAACGACGTATTTAGTCAAATTTTCACAACCGCAAGTCATCATGTAGTATGCCCAATCGCGCACTACATAACCTTAGGTCGATGTCTGCCAAGGCACCCACGTACCGCGACAACCGCCAGCCCAGCCGCCTTTCAGGCATGTACTGGGGGACCGGTTCGCGGTTTAAATGGCCAGAGGCTTCATTGGTAAATTGAAAAGCTGAAAAGCGCATTAGCTCCGCAGAGTGAGGCAAGAGATGACTGAACACGTTCAAGTCGGTGGCCTGCAGGTCGCCAAAGTCCTGTTCGACTTCGTGAACAACGAAGCCATTCCCGGCACCGGCATCACTGCCGAGCAGTTCTGGGCCGGCGCCGACAAGGTCATCCACGACCTGGCACCGAAGAACAAAGCCCTACTCGCCAAACGCGACGATTTCCAAGCGCGCATCGATACCTGGCACCAGACCCACGCTGGCCAGGCTCACGACGCGGTGGCCTACAAAGCCTTCCTGCAAGACATCGGATACCTGCTGCCAGAAGCCGCAGACTTCCAGGCCACGACCCAAAACGTCGACGACGAAATCGCCCGCATGGCCGGCCCACAGCTGGTCGTGCCGGTGATGAACGCCCGCTTCGCCCTCAACGCCTCCAACGCGCGCTGGGGCTCGCTGTACGACGCGCTGTATGGCACTGACGCCATCAGCGAAGCCGGCGGCGCCGAAAAAGGCAAAGGCTACAACAAGGTGCGTGGCGATAAAGTCATCGCCTTTGCTCGCGCGTTCCTCGACCAGGCCGCACCACTCAGCGCCGGCAGCCACGTTGACTCCACCGGTTACAAGATCGTCGATGGCGTCCTCATCGTCAGCCTCAAGGGCGGCAGCAACAGCGGCCTGCGTGACGACGCTCAGCTGATCGGTTTCCAGGGCCCTGCGGCCGAGCCGATTGCGATCCTGCTGAAAAATAACGGCCTGCACTTCGAAATCCAGATCGACGCCAGCACCCCGGTCGGCCAGACCGACGCCGCCGGCGTTAAAGACGTGCTGATGGAAGCCGCGCTGACCACCATCATGGACTGCGAAGACTCCGTGGCTGCCGTGGATGCCGACGACAAAGTGGTGATCTACCGCAACTGGCTCGGCCTGATGAAAGGCGACCTGGCCGAAGAAGTGGCCAAGGGCGGCAAGACCTTCACCCGCACCATGAACCCCGACCGCGTCTATACCGGCGTGGATGGCCGGGACGTGACGCTGCACGGCCGTTCGCTGTTGTTCGTGCGCAACGTTGGGCACTTGATGACCATCGACGCGATCCTCGACAAAGACGGCAACGAAGTGCCCGAAGGCATACTCGACGGCCTGCTCACCAGCCTGGCGGCAATCCACAGCCTCAACAGCAACAGCAGCCGCAAGAACAGCCGCACCGGCTCCGTCTACATCGTCAAACCAAAGATGCACGGCCCCGAAGAAGCTGCATTCACCAACGAGCTGTTCGGCCGCATCGAAGACGTGCTGAACCTGCCACGCAACACCCTCAAAGTCGGGATCATGGACGAGGAGCGCCGCACCACGGTCAACCTCAAGGCCTGCATCAAGGCGGCCAGCGAGCGCGTGGTGTTCATCAACACCGGCTTCCTCGACCGTACCGGCGACGAAATCCACACCTCCATGGAAGCCGGCGCGATGGTGCGCAAGGCCGCGATGAAGGCGGAAAAATGGATTGGCGCCTACGAGAACTGGAACGTCGATATCGGCTTGAGCACTGGCCTGCAAGGCCGTGCACAAATTGGTAAAGGCATGTGGGCGATGCCCGACCTGATGGCGGCGATGCTTGAACAGAAAATCGCTCACCCACTGGCCGGCGCCAACACCGCCTGGGTTCCTTCGCCGACCGCGGCGGCGCTGCATGCCCTGCACTATCACAAGGTCGACGTGTTTGCCCGCCAAGCCGAACTGGCCAAGCGCGAACGCGCCTCGGTGGATGACATCCTGACGATTCCTCTGGCCAGCAACACCGATTGGTCCGACGAAGAAATCCGCAACGAGCTGGACAACAACGCCCAAGGCATCCTCGGCTATGTCGTGCGCTGGATCGACCAGGGCGTGGGCTGTTCGAAAGTGCCGGACATCAACGATGTCGGCCTGATGGAAGACCGCGCAACCCTGCGCATCTCCAGCCAGCACATCGCCAACTGGTTGCGCCACGGCATCGTTAACGAAGCCCAGGTGCTGGAAAGCCTCAAGCGCATGGCGCCGGTGGTAGACCGCCAGAACGCCGGTGACGCGCTGTACCGCCCGCTGGCGCCGGACTTCGACAGCAACATCGCGTTCCAGGCAGCTGTGGAGTTGGTGATTGAAGGCACCCGGCAGCCGAACGGTTATACCGAGCCGGTATTGCACCGTCGACGTCGTGAGTTCAAGGCCAAAAATGGCCTGTGTCTAGTCCTGAAATAGGTTTACACCTATTTCACCCTAACGCCCGATGCACCGCATCGGGCGTTTTGTATTTTAG